>NZ_JBOY01000038.1:0-43011 GCF_000647775.1 Pseudomonas sp. RL
CCCTGGCCGAGGCCGGCCGGCCGCTGGGGCGCGCGGCGGTGATCGGCGAGCCGACCGGCCTCAAGCCCATCCGCCTGCACAAAGGCGTGATGATGGAGCGGCTGGACATCACCGGCCAGAGCGGCCACAGCTCCGATCCCAGCCTTGGCCACAGCGCACTGGAGGCCATGCACGCGGCCATCGGCGAGCTGCTGGCACTGCGTGCCGAGTGGCAGCGCGACTTCCACAACCCGCTGTTCCGGGTCGCAGTGCCGACGCTCAACCTGGGTTGCATCCACGGCGGCGACAACCCCAATCGCATCTGCGGTCGCTGCGCACTGGAATTCGACCTGCGGCCCCTGCCGGGCATGCACGCCGACAGTCTGCGCGCAGCGATCCGCGAGCGGCTGCGGCCAGTGGCCGAGCGGCACCAGGTGCGCATGGACTTCGCGCCGCTGTTTCCGGAGGTGCCGCCCTTCGAGGAGTCCGCGGACAGCGAGCTGGTGCGCCTGGCCGAGCGACTCACCGGGCATGCGGCCGAGGCGGTGGCGTTCGGCACCGAGGCGCCGTATCTTCAGCAGCTCGGTTGTCAGACCCTGGTGCTCGGCCCCGGCGATATCGCCTGCGCCCACCAGCCGGACGAATACCTGGCCCTGGAGCGCATCGAGCCGACCGTGCACCTGCTGCGCCGGCTGATCGAGCACTATTGCCTGCAACCGTCCACCTGATCACGCCCCATTCGACAGGTCCCATCCTTCATGCACGACTACGTCAGCTGGCTCCGCAATTCCTCGCCCTACATCAACGCGCACCGTGAACGCACCTTCGTGGTCATGCTGCCGGGCGATGCCGTCGAGCACGCCAACTTCGGCAACATCGTCCACGACCTGGTGCTGCTGCACAGCCTTGGTGTGCGCCTGGTGCTGGTGCACGGCTCGCGGCCGCAGATCGAGGCGCGCCTGGCGCAGCGCGGGCTGACGCCGCGTTTCCACAAGGATCTGCGCATCACTGACCAGCCCACCCTGGAGTGCGTGATCGACGCGGTCGGCCAACTGCGCATCGCCATCGAGGCGCGGCTGTCCATGGACATGGCCGCTTCGCCCATGCAGGGCGCCCGCCTGCGGGTGACCGGCGGCAACTTCGTCACCGCGCGACCGATCGGCGTGCTGGACGGCGTCGACTACCAGCACACCGGTGAGGTACGCCGCATCGACCGCAAGGGCGTCGGTCGCCAACTGGACGAGCGCAGCATCGTGCTGCTGTCCTCGCTCGGTTACTCGCCTACCGGTGAAATCTTCAACCTGGCCTGCGAGGACGTGGCCACCCGGGCCGCCGTGGAGCTGGGCGCCGACAAGCTGCTGCTGTTCGGCGCCGAACAGGGACTGCTGGATGACAGTGGCCGCCTGATTCGCGAGCTGCGTCCCCAGCAGGTGCCGCAGCATCTGCTGCGCCTCGGCGCCAGCGACCAGGCCAGCCTGCTCAAGGCCGCCGCGAGCGCCTGTCGGGGCGGGGTGAAGCGCTGCCACATGGTCAGCTACGCCCAGGACGGCGCGTTGCTTAACGAGCTGTTCACCCGCGACGGCAGCGGCACGCTGATCGACCAGGAACAGTTCGAGTCGCTGCGCGAGGCGACCATCGCGGATGTTGGCGGCCTGCTGGAGCTGATCCGCCCGCTGGAGGAGCAGGGCATTCTGGTGCGGCGTTCGCGGGAAGTGCTGGAGCGCGAGATCGGCCAGTTCAGCGTGGTGGAGCGCGACGGATTGATCATCGCCTGCGCCGCGCTGTATCCGGTGCCGGACTCCGACTGGGGCGAGCTGGCCTGCCTGGCCGTGCATCCCGACTACCGCCATGGTCATCGCGGCGATGCGCTGCTCGAGCGCATCGAGGACCGCGCCCGTGCCCTGGGGCTCAAAACCCTGTTCGTGCTCACCACCCGCACCGCGCACTGGTTCCAGGAACGCGGCTTCAAGGCCAGCGGCGTGGAACGCCTACCGGCCGCGCGCGCCTCGCTGTACAACTACCAGCGCCAGTCGAAGGTGTTCGAAAAGCCGTTGAATCCGTAGCCGGAACCTAGGGTGGTCAACGCTATGCGTTGGCCACCGTGGCGGCCAGAACAGCGCTGACCGCCCACACGCCCGGCACGGCCACGCACGTCAGTGGGCGATATTCAGCAGGCTCGCCTGATAGGCCGCGACGAAGCTGTCGAAATCGCCTTCGTCCGCTGCCTCGATGCGTTGCTGGGCCAGCAGCGACTCGCGCGCCAGGCTTTCGAAGCGTGCCTGCTCGTCCGTCGCCAGGGGCGCGGCGAGCAGCGTTTGCGCATGCGCATGGCTCTGCCGGCGGGCGAACGCGGTGTGGCTTTCGCCACGCTCGCGCAAGGTCGCCAGAACCCGCGCCGATGGCGTGCGCTCGGCATCCTCCACCTTGGCCTGTTGGGCCTGCAGGGCGTTGACGTGGCCCTGGCCGCCGCGTGCGTGGTCGAGCAGCTCGGCGACCGGACGCATGTCCTGCAGCAGCTCAGTCGCCCACTGGCGCAGCTCCACGGACTGCTTGCCGTTCTGCAGCTGCAGACCGGGACGGCGTCCTTCGGTGGCGGTCTTCAGGAAGTTGGCGGTGCAGCGGCCGCACTCGCCATCCATCAGCAGCGGGCTGTCCTGCAGCGCGCAATAGAGCAGGAAGGTGTCGAGGAACAGGGCCTCGGTCAGATCGATGCCCAGCGGCAGGAACGGGTCGATGTCCAGGCAGCGCACCTCCACGTACTGCACGCCGCGCGCCAGCAGGGCCTGCAGCGGGCGTTCGCCGGGAGCGGTGACGCGCTTGGGGCGGATGCTGGAGTAGTACTCGTTTTCGATCTGCAGCAGGTTGGTGTTCAGTTGCAGCCATTCGCCGTCACGCCGGGTGCCGATCGCCGCATACGCCGGGTAGGGCGTGGACACGGCGTTCAGCAGGCTCTCGGTGTAGCTGGCCAGGTCGTTGTAGCAGGGCGTCATGCCGGCCTGGGCGCTGTTCTGGTAGCCCAGGTCGCTCATGCGCAGGCTGGTGGCCCAGGGCAGGTACAGGGTGTCGGCGTCCAGCTGCTGCAACTGGTGGTTGCGCCCGCGCAGGAAGTTGGCATCCAGCGCCGGCGAGGCGCCGAACAGGTACATCAGCAGCCAGCTGTAGCGGCGGAAATTGCGGATCAGGCCGATGTAACGTGCCGACTGGTAGTCGCGGGCGTCGCGGCTGTCGTTCTCGGCGGTCCGCAGCAGGGTCCACAGCGCCTCGGGCAGCGAGTAGTTGTAGTGGATACCGGCGATGCACTGCATGGTCTTGCCGTAGCGCAGCGCCAGGCCCTTGCGGTAGACGTACTTCAGGCGACCCGTGTGCGAGCTCCCGTAGCGGGCGATCGGGATGTCTTCCTCGGCCGGCAGCGGGCCGGGCATGGAGGCGCTCCACAGGTACTCACCGTCCAGCTTGCCGCAGGTGAAGCGATGGATGCGTTCCAGCTCGTCGAGGGTCTGCGCCGGATCGGTGCTGGTGCCGGTGATGAATTCCAGCAGCGCTTCGGAATAGTCGGTGGTGATCCGGTCGTGGGTCAGGGCCGAGCCCAGTGCCGCCGGGTGCGGCGTGAGCGCCAGCTGGCCCTGTTCATCGACCCGCAGGGTCTCGCGTTCGATGCCGTGCAGCGCCTGGCCGAGCAGGGGCAGATGCGCCGGCTCGCCCAGCAGGGCCAGGCGACGGGTGAGTAGATCGCTCAATGTTCTGAATTCCTACGCGCGAAGATCGACCCAATATGAGGTTGGACCTTCGCGACTACAAGAGCGCGGCGGCCCGCGCAAACAGGCCGCCGAACGGGAAAAGGTTACAGGCAGGCGAAGGTGGCCTGCGCCTTGGCCACCAGCTTGTCGTTCTGGTGCACGTCCGCTTCGATGACCTGGGTGCGCCGACCGGCATGCACCACCCAGGCGCGGCAGACCAGCTCGCCGTCGCTCACGCTGCGGATGTAATTCACCTTGCACTCCAGGGTGACCGTGTTCGGTACCCCGTCGTTCAGGCTGTGGCTGGCCTGGCCCATGGTGGTGTCGATCAGCGAGAACAGCGCGCCGCCGTGCAGCTTGCCGTGCAGGTTGCGCAGCCCGTCGTGCATGTTCAGGCGCAGCAGCGCCTCGCCCTTCTCCACCGTGATGATTTCCAGGCCCAGCAGGCGCCCGAAGGCGCTGCTCTTGCCGATGGCTTCGTCTTGCAGGCTCACGTTACTTCCTCAGCTGCTTGGCGTTGGCGAACAGCGCGGCCATGGCGGCATTGGCCGGGGCCGGCTTGTCCTGTGTGGCGTGGCGCTCGCTGCGCGGCTGGCCGCCGCGGCTGCCACTGCGGGATTGTCCGCCCCGCGGCCCGTCGACCTTTTCGCCGGGGGTGTCGGACATGCGCATGGACAGGCCGACGCGCTGGCGCGGGATGTCCACCTCCATGACCTTGACCTTGACGATGTCGCCGGCCTTGACCACTTCGTAGGGGTCCTTGACGAACTTCTCGGACAACGCCGAGACGTGCACCAGGCCGTCCTGGTGCACGCCGATGTCAACGAAGGCGCCGAAGTTGGTCACGTTGGTGACCACGCCTTCCAGCACCATGCCGGGCACCAGGTCCTTGAGGGTTTCCACGCCTTCCTGGAACTCGGCGGTCTTGAATTCCGGGCGCGGGTCGCGGCCGGGCTTGTCGAGTTCCTTGAGGATGTCGGTGACGGTGGGCAGGCCAAAACGTTCGTCAGTGAACGTGGCCGGATCAAGGCGCTTGAGGAACGCGGAGTCACCGATCAGCGAGCGGATGTCGCGGCCGGTGTCGGCGGCGATGCGCTGCACCAGCGGGTAGGTTTCCGGGTGCACGGCCGAGGCGTCCAGCGGGTTGTCGCCGCTCATCACGCGCAGGAAGCCGGCGGCCTGTTCGAAGGTCTTGTCACCCAGGCGGGGCACCTTCTTCAGGTCGGCGCGGGATTTGAACGCGCCATTGGCATCGCGGAACTGCACGATGTTCTGCGCCAGGGTGGCGTTGAGGCCGGAAATGCGCGCCAGCAGCGCGGCGGAAGCGGTGTTCACGTCCACGCCGACGGCGTTCACGCAGTCCTCGACCACCGCGTCCAGCGAGCGCGCCAGCTTGAGCTGCGACACGTCGTGCTGGTACTGGCCGACGCCGATGGCCTTGGGCTCGATCTTCACCAGCTCGGCCAGCGGGTCCTGCAGGCGGCGGGCGATGGACACCGCGCCGCGCAGCGACACGTCCAGCTCGGGGAACTCGCGGGCGGCCAGTTCGGAGGCCGAATACACCGAGGCGCCGGCCTCGCTGACCATGATCTTGGTGAGCTTCAGGCCCGGCACCTTCTTGATCAGCTCGCCGGCCAGCTTGTCGGTCTCGCGGCTGGCAGTGCCGTTGCCAATGGCGATCAGGTCCACGCCGTGCTTGGCGCACAGCTTGGCCAGCACCGCGAGGGTGCCGTCCCAGTCGTTGCGCGGCGCGTGCGGGTAGACGGTGGCGGTGTCCAGCAGCTTGCCGGTGGCATCCACCACGGCCACCTTGCAGCCGGTGCGCAGGCCCGGGTCCAGGCCCAGGGTGGCGCGCGGGCCGGCCGGCGCGGCCAGCAGCAGGTCGTGCAGGTTGCGGGCGAACACGGAAATGGCTTCGTCCTCGGCCTGCTCGCGCAGCTCGCCGAGCAGGTCGGTTTCCAGGTGGGTGTAGAGCTTGACCTTCCAGGTCCAGCGCACCACCTCGGACAGCCACTTGTCGGCGGCGCGGCCCTGGTTGCTGATGCCGAAATGCTCGCCGATCATCAGTTCGCCCGGATGCATGGTGCCGGGCGCTTCGTCGCCCACCTTCAGGGCGATGCTCAGCACGCCCTCGTTGCGGCCGCGGAAGATCGCCAGGGCTCGGTGCGACGGTACGCCCTTGAGGCGTTCATCATGCTCGAAGTAGTCGCTGAACTTGGCGCCTTCGGTTTCCTTGCCGGGGACCAGGCGGGCGCTGAGGGTGGCTTCGTTCTTCAGGAAGGTACGCAGCCGGTCGAGCAGCGTGGCGTCCTCGGCGAAGCGCTCCATGAGGATGTACTTGGCGCCTTCCAGCACCGCCTTCACATCGGCGAAGCCCTTCTCGGCGTCGATGAAGCGCTCGGCTTCCTGTTCCGGATTCAGTTCCGGATCGCCGAACAGCGCGTCGGCCAGCTCGCCCAGGCCGGCTTCGAGGGCGATCTGGCCCTTGGTGCGGCGCTTCTGCTTGTAGGGCAGGTAGAGATCTTCCAGGCGGGTCTTGGTGTCGGCCTGCAGGATCTCGCGTTTCAGTTCGGCGGTCAGCTTGCCCTGTTCCTCGATGCTCGCCAGGATCGCGCCGCGGCGCTCCTCCAGTTCACGCAGGTAGCGCAGGCGCTCTTCCAGATGGCGCAGTTGGGTATCGTCGAGACTGCCGGTGACTTCCTTGCGGTAGCGGGCAATGAAGGGCACGGTCGAGCCCTCGTCGAGCAGGGCCACGGCGGCGGCCACCTGCTGCGGGCGTACAGCCAGTTCTTCGGCGATGCGGGAATTGATGTCCATGTAGGTACCTTGCGTCGAACAAAGCCTGCAGGTCGGGCCTGCGCGAAAGGGCGGGAGTATAAAGCAGCCGCGTGTCCCGCGCGGCAAACGCAGCGGCAAGGCCAACAGAGGAAAAATCTGTTAACAATGGCCAGACTTGGCGCCGATGGGGCTGCGCCATAATGCGCCGCACATTATTTCGGGAGTTCCGATGAGCAGCACGGCAACCGCCAGCGATGGCGAAAAGATCCTGGTAGTCGATGACGACGCGCGCCTGCGCCGTCTGCTGGAACGTTTCCTCGACGAACAGGGCTACCGGGTCCGCACCGTGGAAAACGTCGAGCAGATGGACCGTCTGCTGGCCCGCGAACTGTTCCATCTGGTGGTCCTGGACCTCATGCTGCCCGGCGAGGATGGCCTGTCGGCCTGTCGCCGGCTGCGCGAGAAGAACAACCAGATCCCGATCATCATGCTCACCGCCAAGGGCGACGAGGCCAGCCGCATCCAGGGCCTGGAAGGCGGCGCCGACGATTACCTGGCCAAGCCGTTCAACCCGCGCGAGCTGCTGGCGCGCATCAAGGCCGTGCTGCGCCGCCAGGCGCCGCTGGTGCCCGGTGCGCCGGCCAGCGAGGACGAGGTGGTCAGCTTCGGCGACTACCAGCTGTCCTTGGCGACCCGCGAGCTGAAGAAGGGCGACCAGGTGCAGATGCTCACCACCGGCGAGTTCGCCGTGCTCAAGACCCTGGTGCAGCACGCACGCGAACCGCTGACCCGCGACAAGCTGATGAACCTGGCGCGCGGCCGCGAATGGGACGCCCTGGAGCGCTCCATCGATGTGCAGATCTCGCGCCTGCGCCGACTGATCGAGCCGGACCCGTCCAAGCCGCGCTACATCCAGACGGTGTGGGGCGTGGGCTACGTGTTCGTGCCGGACGGCAACAAGTGAGCCGAGCCTCTCCGGCATGAACGCGCCGTTCTGGTTTCCGCAGAGCTTCTTCTCGCGCACCCTGTGGATGGTGCTGATCGTCGTGCTGTTCTCCAAGGTACTCACGCTGGTGTACCTGATGATGAACGAGGACGTGCTGTTCGATCGCCAGTACAGCCACGGCGCGGCGCTGACCGTGCGCGCCTACTGGGCGGCGCCGGAGGCGGATCGGCCGAAGATCGCCGAGGCGGCCGGCCTGCGCATCGCGCCGCGCGCCCAGGTGCCGGACGGCGAGCATCACTGGCCGTACAGCGATATCTTCGCCCGGCAGATGCAGGATGAACTGGGCCCCGAGACCCAGGTGCGCCTGCGCGCCCTCGGCTCGCCGGCGCTCTGGGTGCATGCACCGAGCCTGGGGCCGGACTGGCTGCGGGTGCCCATGTACCCCTCCCCGCTGCGTGGCCAGCGCATCTGGAACGTGCTCGGCTGGTTCCTGGCCATCGGCCTGCTGTCCACCGCGGCGGCCTGGATCTTCGTGCGCATGCTCAACGCGCCGCTCAAGCGCCTGGTGTTCGCCGCCCGCCAGGTGGGCCGCGGGCGCAGCGTGCGCCTGCCGATCAGCGACACGCCCAGCGAGCTCACCGAGGTGTACCGGGCGTTCAACCAGATGGCGGCGGACGTGGAGAAGGCCGCCAGCGAGCGCGAACTGATGCTGGCCGGCGTGTCCCACGATCTGCGCACGCCGCTGACCCGTCTGCGCCTGTCGCTGGAGCTGTTGGGCACCGACTCGGAACTGACCGAGGACATGGTGCGCGACATCGAGGACATGGACGCCATCCTCGATCAGTTCCTGGCCTTCATCCGCGACGGGCGCGACGAGCCGGTGGAGGATCTGGACCTGGCTGAGCTGGTGCGCGAGACCGTGGCCCCCTACAACCAGCAGCGCGAGCAGGTGCAGCTGGCGGTGCAGGCCGGCATCCCTCCCGTGCCGCTGCGCCGTATCTCCATCAAGCGCCTGCTCACCAACCTGATCGAGAACGCTCTGCGCTACGGCGGCCAGGAGGTGCGCGTCGAGGCGCGGCTGGCCGGCGATCCGGGCGCGCCCTTCGTGCTGCTGAGCGTGCAGGACCGTGGCCCCGGCCTGGCGGAGCACGAGCTGAGCGACATCTTCAATCCCTTCATCCGTGGCGACCGCGCCCGGGGCGGCACCGGCACCGGGCTGGGCCTGGCGATCGTCAAGCGCATCGCCGCATTGCACGGCGGCCACGTGGAACTGCGCAACCGCGAAGGCGGCGGACTCGAAGCGCGGGTGTGCCTGCCGCTGGGGCTGCTGCTGCCGCGCGAGGCGGGCTGAGCCGAGAGAGCCGGGGGGCGGACTGGCCCGCGAGCTTTTCTTGTCGACCCCACCCAAAAGCTCGCGACTGACGTCGCTCCAACAGGTTGCTCCCGCAGGTTCCGCAGCGTCCTTCAATCAGCCCTTGCCGCGCGTGCGGGTAGCCCCGGGGCAGGCGTTCTTTTCCAGGTACTCGATGACCAGGCCGGCGATGTCCTTGCCGGTGGTGGATTCGATGCCTTCCAGGCCGGGCGAGGAATTCACCTCCATCACCAGCGGGCCATGATTGGAGCGCAGGATGTCCACTCCGGCGACGTTCAGGCCCATCACCCGCGCCGCGCGAATGGCGGTGGAACGCTCCTCCGGGGTGATCTTGATCAGGCTGGCGCTGCCGCCGCGGTGCAGATTGGAGCGGAATTCGCCGGGCTTGGCCTGGCGCTTCATGGCGGCGATCACCTTGTCACCGACCACGAAGCAGCGGATGTCGGCGCCGCCGGCCTCCTGGATGTACTCCTGCACCATGATGTCCTGCTTGAGGCCCATGAAGGCCTCGATCACCGATTCGGCGGCCTTCTCGGTTTCGCACAGCACTACGCCGATGCCCTGGGTGCCTTCCAGCACCTTGATCACCAGCGGCGCGCCACCGACCATGCGGATCAGGTCCGGTACGTCGTCCGGCGAGTGGGCGAAACCGGTCACCGGCAGGCCGATACCTTTGCGCGACAACAGCTGCAGCGAGCGCAGCTTGTCCCGCGATCGGCTGATGGCCACCGACTCGTTGAGCGGAAACACGCCCATCATTTCGAACTGGCGCAGCACCGCGCAGCCGTAAAAGGTCACCGAGGCGCCGATGCGCGGAATCACCGCGTCGAAACCTTCCAGCGCCCGGCCGCGGTAGTGGATCTGCGGCTTGTGGCTGGCGATGTTCATGTAGGCGCGCAGGGTGTCGATCACCTGCACCTCGTGGCCGCGTTGCACTCCGGCTTCCACCAGACGGCGCGTCGAATACAGGTTGGGGTTGCGTGACAGGATGGCGATCTTCATTGCGCACCGGAGAGATTGGGGAGCTGGGGCTTGTCCTGGACATAGGCAAGGGCGGGGTTGACCACCAGTTGGCCGTCGATCAGCGCCTTGGCGCCGAGCAGTACACGAAAGCGCATGTTGCGGCGGCAGGTCAGGGTGAAGTGCACCGGCCAGGTGCGGTCGCCCAGGGTCAGGCGGGTGCGGATCATATAGCGCAACTGGGTCTGGCCGTTGGAGCTTTTGATCTTCTTGACGGCCACCAGCGGCGCTTCGCAGCGATGCCGGCGCTGCACCAGGGTGCCGATATGCGCGGTGAAGCGTACCCAGTCCTCGCCGCCATGGGTGAAGGGCTGGATATCGGTGGCATGCAGCGCCGAGGTGCCGGCACCGGTGTCGATCTTGGCGCGCAGGCCCAGCAGACCCAGGTCCGGCAGGCCGATCCATTCGTGCAATCCGATGACGCTGAGGTGGTCGAACGTCTTCATGGCGGCCTCCCCGGTAAATTTCCGGCATTCTAGTGGCCCGCTGCGGGCCGCACACCTGTTGTACAGGGACGGCGTTCATCCGCGAACGAGCCTGGAGAGAGCATGAACGATCGTGATGACAAGGTCCGCCTGGACAAATGGCTGTGGGCGGCCCGCTTCTTCAAGACCCGCGCTCTGGCCAAGGCGGCCATCGAGGGCGGCAAGGTGCAGCACCGGGGCGAGCGCTGCAAGCCGGGCAAGGAGCCGAAGATCGGTGACGAGTACCTGATCCGCACCGGGTTCGACGAGCGCACGGTGCGCGTGCTGGCGCTCTCTGAAGTACGCCGGGGCGCGCCGGAGGCGCAGCTGCTGTATCAGGAGACCGAGGAAAGCATCGCGCGCCGCGAGGAGGCTGCGCGCCAGCGCAAGGCCGGTGCCCTGGGTATCGAGACCGAAGGGCGCCCGACCAAGAAACAGCGCCGGCAGATTCACCGTTTCCTCGACGACTACTGAGCCAGTGCGCTGTAGGCGATGCGCGGCACGCCCTCCAGGCGCCGGGCCAGCACCTCGCCCAGCGACTGGCCCTCCGCCAGGTAGGCATCGCCGAAGCCCTGTTGCAGGGGATAGGGATGGGCAATGACCTCCAGCACACCGTTGCCGGGGAGCAGGCCATGGTGCAGGTCCAACGGTGTGCAGACGTGGTCCGCGCTGGCATGGCCCAGGCGGCGCAGTCGCTGGTTGAGCAGCGCCTTGAACAGGCGCTTGGGCAGCGTGAGGTTGCGTCCCAGGTTGCGGGCCAGACGCACCGGCACGCCCTGGTGGGCGGCGAAGCGGGCCACCACCTCGCCGACCGGCAGGATGTTGTGCACATGCTGGTGCGAGTCGATATGACTGGGGCGGACGCCGTGCTCGAGGCAGCGCTGCCATTGCGCCTGCAGTTCCGCCTCGATGGCCTGGCGAGTGCGCCGCGGCAGCCAGAGCCGATGACGCGGCAGGTTGAGGTCGAACTCCCCGGCGGCGTTGCACAGGCGCGGCTGGGCGCGGATGGCCGTGCTCAGCGGACGCCCATAGGTGAGGTTGAAGTGCAGACCGACGCGCCCCTGCAGGCCGTGCTCGCGGGTCAGCGCGCACGCCTCGACGAAGGCCGGCATGTTGGCCATGAGGGTGGCCGAGCTGATCAGTCCCTGCTGGAAGGCAGCGATGATGGTGCGGTTTTCGTCGTGGCTGAGACCGAAGTCATCGGCATTGATGATGACGCGCTGGATCATTGGCCGGCTCCCTGCAGCAGGTCGCCGCCCAGGGGCTCCCCGCTGCGCCGCTGCTTGCGCCATTCCCAGGCGCGGTGTGCCAGGCCCATGAGAATCCCGGAAGGCCGCCAGGAGTAAAAGCTCCAGCGCAGGTGTTCGACCTGGCCGTTCATGCGTTCGTGCAACTGGTGGGTGGAGCCGCTGCGGCTGATCCGTGAGGCGTCGACCCAGCGCCAGCCCTCTTCCAGGCCCCACTGGATCCATTCGTCCAGCAGCAGGCGGCCGCCGCTCAGCTCGGCGTACTCCGGCAGAAACGCCAGGTTGTAATCGTACAGCCGGCCGTTGTGCAGCAGGCCCAGGCGATAGCTGATGCAGCGTCCCTCATGCTCGAGCATGACCACCCGCACCAGATCGACGGCGGCAAGGGCGGTGAAGGCTTCGCGCATCCAGCCGCGTCGGGGTTCGCAGAAGATGCCCACTTCCTCCTGGCCTTTCCAGCTGCGTTCTTCCACTGCGGCCAGGCTATCCAGCAGAGCGCCAATGCTGGCGGCATCCGGCGCTACCCGGCGCACCGTGGCGCCGATCTCATCACTGCGCTTGCGTGCCTTGCGCAGTTTGTAGCGCACGTTGCGGTGCGGTTCCTGGCGGTCCTGCGGGGAAATGAGGTGGTAGGGAGCACGACAGCTCAGGTGGCAGTGGTGGCTTGAACTCAGGTGAGCCCAGTGCTGCATGCAGCGCTGGGTGTTGGCGTCGGTGGTGAGTTCGTTCAGCTGCAACAGGGTATGCGGCAGCCGGCGGCGTATTTCTTCCAGCGCCTGGGTCAGGCCGCTGTCGTCGAGCTGGCAAAGCAGGGCGAGTCGATCACTCATCGGATAACCGAGGTGGCGCAGGGTGCGCCAGCGCAGTCCGAAACGCGATTCGCGGAACGCCACCAGCGGCAGGCACAGGGACAACTGATCGCCCTTCCACGCCAGCAGGACATGCAGCGGCTGGTCCGGCTCCAGGTTGTGCTCAGCGGCGAGCAGCCAGGTCAGGTGATTGAACGGGGTGCTGTGGGACAGGCGCTCGCAAAGTTGCGCATAAGCCTGGACGGGGAAGTCGGGTGCGGACAGCGAATCACACCATTGGAAGCGGTAATCCATGACCGATCGCTCTGGCTGTTTGGAAAGTGAGCTATGCAAACGAGCCCGTGCGACGTCCTGCTGCATGGGCAGCACCTGTTATAGCAGTGTTTCGACCGGCAGGCGCCTCGAAAGGATGGGTTACACATTGCGCTTTACGAAAAACTGACATTTGTCGGCGGCTCGCACGGGCCTGCCAGAGCTTGGCTAGAGTTCGCGCAATCCCTGGCGTGGGCTGTCTTTCACGGGGATGAGAACGCCTCTATTTCTGCAAGGACGCATGAAATGACAGACCTTTCCGCACTGGCTGCCGATCTTCCCGTGTCGACGGAACCTGTGCACCGGATCGTCGTGGTCGCCGAGCCCAACGAGCTGGCCCACCATCTGCAAGCCTGGGAACAGTTGGTCGAACAGGCCGCCGAGCCCAATGCCTTCTATGAGCCCTGGGCGCTGTTGCCGGCGTTGCGCCATCTACGCGGAGGGCAGGCGGTCCGCGTGCTGCTGTTCTTTCGGGACAGTGAGCGGACAGTGCTCGATGGCATCCTGCCCCTGTTCGGCAGGAGCTACGGCAGGCTGCTCGCCTGCCTGCACACGTACCGGCATCGCTACTGCTTCTCCGCCGAACCCCTGCTGCGCCGCGGCCGGGAAAGCGAGGTGGCGCACAGCTTTGTCGCCTGGTTGCGGCAGTTTCGCTACCCACTGCTGAGCCTGCGGGGACTGGATGCCGAGGGTGCCTGGCTGCGCGAGCTCCGCCCCGCCCTGCAGCGCTGCGGGTTGCGCTTTCTGCCAGCCGCCCCGGTGCAGCGCGCGCTGCTACCCCTTGAGGGTGGTCTCGAGGCGTTCCTGGAGCGTACGCCGGCCAAGAAGCGCAAGGAGTATCGACGCCTGCGGGAGCGTCTGGCTGGGCTGGGCGATCTGCAGGTCGATGTTTTGCGGCCGGGCGCGCGGGATCTGCAGTCCTGGCTGGACGCCTTTGTCGCGCTGGAGCTCAAGGGCTGGAAAGGGCGCGAAGGCACTGCCCTGGGCAGCCGGCCCGAGTGCCGGCGCTTCTTCGAGGAAACCGCGCGCAGCGCCCACGAAAGAGGCCTGCTGGTGATGATGCGTATGAGCCTGGACGGCAAGCCGCTGGCCATGCTCTGCGACCTGCTGGCGCCGCCGGGGCGTTATGCCTTCAAGACCGCCTACGATGAGGACTACTCGCGTTTTGCGCCGGGCGTCCTGCTGGAAATCGAAAACGCCACCCTCAGCTTCCAGGACCCGCGTGGCGTGGAATGGCTGGATTCCTGCGCGGCACCGGATAACGCGCTCCTCAACCGACTCTACCCGGGCCGCCGCAGCCTGAGCGACCTGACCATCTGCCCCCAGGGTCTGGCGTGGGCAGGCCTGATGGCGTCGAGTGGCCTGAAGCGTCTGCGTCAACGCTGGCGCCTGGAAGAAGCGGGTCGTACGGCCTGAGCGGTTGCCCCGGGTCCGAGACCCGGGTGCGCGCCTTGAGTCTCACCACCAGCCGCTGGATTTGCCGCTGGGCAGCAGGCCCGGTCGTTCGACCGGGATGGGTGACTGGGGACGGGCGGGCTGTACGGTGAAGCGCAGGCCGCCGAAGAAGGTGTGGGCATGCACCTTGCGGCCGTCCTCACGGAAGCCCAGGCGCTCCATGAGCCGCAGCATGATGCGGTTGCGACAGTCCACCACGGCGACCGCGCGCTTGTAGCCGCGACTGCCCAGCAGTTGCCAGAGATAGTCCTGTCCGCCCAGGAACAGGGCGCTGCCCCGATGGGTCGGTGCAATCTCCAGGGCAAACAGATAAGCATCACCGGGTGTCACCGGGAACCAGCTGCGGAAGTAATGGCCATCGTAGTAGTCGCGCGGGCTGATCCACATGAAGGCGCAGACGTCTCCGAAGGAATCCAGTGCGGCGTAGCCATGCAGGTCGGGCTGGGCAAGCAGGTCGGCCATCACCCCCAACTGCTCGGGGAAGTGGCGCCGAAAGGCCGGCAGCAGGCGCGGGCTGATATCCACATAGCGCCAGGCGTGCCGGCGCGGCAGCTTCATTGGCGTCTGGCTCAGCTCGCGGGCGAACCAGTGCAGCTCGTTGTGCGCATAGATGAAGCGTTCCCGGAACAGGCGCAGCGTACCCATCCATCCCTTGCGCCGCAGCTTGCGGTTGAGCTCCTGAAGTTTCATGGCTGCTCCCAGGTCAATGCGAACAGGGTTTCGCCCGGAACCTCGAAACGCCACGCGGTGTCCTCACAGCGGGGCGATGAGGGGGTGGCCCCATCGCCGAACAGGGTGAGGTGCGGAGGGTCGAGTCCCGAGCAGGGGGTGCCGTCCAGATCGAAGCGCACCTGCTGGTTGCGGGCTACCTTGTTCACCCCCAGCAGATTCATCCTGACGCCGCTGCGCATGGCCAGGGCATCGATCTCGAAGGCGTCGTTGTCGAGCTTGAGCACCTGATCACCCCAGTGCTCGAGCATGAACACCATGGCCTGCCCGACCGGCCGCAGGCTGTAGCGATCACCGGCCTCCAGCTTCAGCAGGCCTTTGAAGTGATGGTCGTCGTCGGCGAGCAGGAACCAGTTGAGCATGTCCAGCAAGCCATCCTGCGAGGCCTGGATGGCCACCGAGGCCCACCACAGCGCGGCGAACCGGGTTTCCTGCTCGTAGGGGCTGACGGTATTGCCGCTGGACAGATTGGTCTGGTCGATCAGCAGGGCCTTGCGGGGTCGCCCTTGAGGGGTGTAGCCGACCAGGTCGGCGGCCTGGCGCACGCTGTAGCGGTACCACTCGGTGGCGCGCAGGTCGCGTATGAACCATTCGTGCCAGGCCAGCGCGTCGATCAGCGGCTCATGCTCGGCCAGCAATCGGGCCGCCCAGTCCAGGCCGCGCCGGTCTCGTGCGCCCTGCATGGTGGGGCCGTTGACCAGTCGGGAGGACGCCGGCATGGCGATGCGGATACCCGCCGCCTGGGCGCGCGGGTCGTCGCGCACCTGTCGCGCCATCTGGGCGAAGTAGCGTGAGAACGCCGCATAGCTGGGGTAGTTGAGGTTGGGCTCGTCCGCTGGCGACAGGTAATGGATCCCCCCCTTGCCCAGGCTGATGGTGCTGTCCAGCCAGGCCTTCAGGCCGGCTCGGCTGGTGGCGTCGAAGTCCAGCAGGTGCACGCGCCCGGTCTTGGCCATCAGCGTAATGTCGTGGTCGATGCCGTAGCGGTGCCGGTACTGGGGGCGGAAGCGCTGTTCGTGTGCCGGGTTGCGGGCCATCACGTTGACGAAGCTGTAGTGGCCGGCCGTCTGCGGACGCAGCTCGCCCATCAACTGGGCATCCTCCGGCAACGTGTAGGGAAGCCCGATGCCCAGGCGCGCCGGCGGGCCAACCACGCTGTCGCGCAACGTCAGGTTGACGCGGCCCTCGGCCTGGCTGGGGCGACGTCGCAGGTCCTCGGGGCGCTGGGCGAACAGGTTGTCGGTGTTGTCCAGCCAGAAGGCGGCCTTGCCCGTGCCAACGAGGCGCAGGCGCCAGATTTCGTCGCGCTCGGATACCGGCAGGGAGAGCAGATCGTGGCGCGGGTACAGGCCGTGGCGCCTGAGCTGCAGCGTCAGAGCCTTGCCGTCGCTCAGGCGTTCGGCGTGCAACGCCCTGACCCCGTCATGGTGCTTACCGCCCAGCTGGGCGCCGACCCCGGCCGGAACGCGGAAATACAGCTCCAGCTCGCGGCCGGTTTCCAGGCTGAAGTGGTGCTTGACGGGTTCGAACAGCGAGGCGGCCGTGTCGGGATGGCGGACCCGGTAGTGGCGGAAGCTATAGCCGGGAATCTCCAGGCGATAGCCGTCGTCGTCGGGCTTTATCCGCCATTCGCGTCGTCCCTGCACTTCTTCGGCAGGGATTGCGAAGCGTTGCACCAGCTGCCCGTTGCCGCGTTGCAGATACAGCTGCTCCTGATTGGCATCGGCTTGCCAGGCCGGGCTCCATTCGATGTGCAGCAGTTCCTCCCGAGTGGGCCAGACATGTACCGCGCCGTCGCGGATGCCCGACCATTCCAGCGCCAGGGAGAGGGAGGGAAGGCTGCTGAGCAGCAGCCCGATCAGAGCCCGCCGGGTTCGCATGCCGACCTCCGTGCCAGCAGATGGGAAGAAAGGAAGCCAATGTCGCTGGGCAGAATCAGCAGGGTCTTGCCGACGGGTACCCGGCTGAGCCGGGTATACAGCACCAGCATGGACAACGTGAGGACACTGTAGGCGGTGGATGAGGCGATTGCCGCTCCAACGATGCCCATCTGCGGAATCAGCACCGCGTTCATGGCCAGGTTGAGCGCGGCGGCGAAGCCGGCCATCCACGACAGGGTCCCGGGGCGACCCTTGCCGACCAGGTCCAGGTGCAGAATGCTGGCGTAACAGAGGCTGAAGATGCCCGGCAGCAACGCGAGCAGGGCCGGGTAGGCCGGCCGATAGGCCTCGCCGAACAGCAGCACGATCAGCCATTCGCCCAGCACCGCCATGCCCAGGCAGGCGCCGAGCATGGCCGTGCCGGTCAGGCGCAGGGCCAGGGGGGTCAGTTCGTCGATGCCCTCGCCCTGCTGCAGCAGTTTTTTCATCAGGGGCGTGGTCACCGCCTCCGGCACGATGATCAGCAGTTCGGCTGCCGCGCTCGCCATGGCGTAATAGCCCAGTGCGGTGCTGTCGAGCATGAGGCCGATCAGCAGGTAATCGGCGCGCATCAGCAACTGCTGGAAGAGGATGTCCGGGTGGCTCTTGCCACCGATGCTGAGCATCTCCCGGCGGCTTTCGCGGTTCCAGCGCAGGTGCAGGTCATGGAAGCGCGCCAGCAGACACAGGCCGACCACGACCGCCAGCGACAGCCCGCCGATCCAGCTGATCACCGCCGCCTCCAGCGCCATGTCCTGCCAGATCCAGAACAACGCCAGGAACAGCGCGAGCGGGGTCAGGGATTCAATCAGGCGCAGGCTGTTGAAGGCGCCCACGCGGCCATCGGCGTTGTGCAGATTGAACAGCGCGCTTTTCAGTACGAACAGGGGCACCACCAGCAACAGCAGCCAGGCCAGCAGGCCCAGCTCCTGGGCCAGGTCCAGATCCTGACCGAGGCTGCGCAGCAGGACGACACCCACCAGGGTGGCCAGCGCCGAGAACAGGCAGCCATACACCAGCACCAGGGCCAGCAGGGCGCCCATCGGACGCTGGCGCGCCGACTGATAGCCGAGCGCCGTGTTCAGACCGCCGCTGGTGATGCCGCCGATCATCTCCGGCATGGCGCTGAGCAATGCGAACAGGCCCCGGTCGGCGGGGCCGAGAATGCGTGCCAGCAGGATGTTACGTGCCAGGCGCAGCACCAGCATGGCCAGGCTGGTGCCCACGCTCTGCAGCATCTGGCGCAGGAAGTGGCGCTTGCTCATGCCCGCTCACCCTGCATCATTCGCCAGGCCAGCAACGACGGTCGAACGGCATTCAGCTGGCTGACACCGATACGTGGCAACGCCAGGCTGTCGTCCCGGCCGCTGAACAGGCCGGGCCGGGTACCCAGGGCATAGCGGTAACGGTGGCTGCCGAGCCGGCGCCTCACGGTTTCGTCATGGTCGCCATTGGGATAGCAATACACCGGCAGCGGGTTGCGGCAGCGCTGTTGCAGCAGCGCAGTGCTGTCGTGCAGTTCCCGTTCCAACTGCTGCGCGTCAAGCTGGGTAAGGATGCTGTGGCTGGCGCCATGGGGGCCGAAACGCACCAGGCCGGAGGCCTCCAGGGTGCGCACCTGCTCCCAGTCGAGGGCATGGGGCTCGGCATCCGCCGGACAGCTGTCGGCCAGGGCCTGCAGGGCGCCGCCCGGCAGCCGCTTGAGGCTTTGCAGGAACAGGCCCAGGGCGGTGCTGCGCGTCAGTGGGTCGCTGGCGTCGAGAATGGCCGGAGGGGGTGATGCGCCCATCTCGCGCAGACGGGTGCAGAGCTGTCCGCAGGCGGCCGTGCCGTGCCGGCCCCAGAGTGTTTCCCCAAGGCTTTCCCACCAGAAGTGGCGTCGCGTGCCGATGAAGTCGGTGGACAGGAAGATGCTGGCCGGCACTTCGTAGCGCTGCAACAGCGGAAAGGCCTGGCTGGCGTTGTCTCGCCAGCCGTCATCGAAGGTCAGCGCCGCGCGCAGGCGATCCGAAGGTCCGGCATGCGGGTCGAGCAGCTCCATGAGGGGCACGCACTCGAAGTGGCTGCGCAACCAGCGCAACAGCCTTTCGAAGGCCGGGCTGCCGATGCACAGCTCCCGGCGGTGCGGCAGGGCGGCTTCCCGGTCGTCCGGAATGACCCGGTGCAGCATGAGAATGACGCCCTCGGCCTGCTGGCGTCGGGACAGGGGGTTGTGCAGATAGCACCAGCCGGCACCGGCCTTGAGAGCCTGTTTCAAATTCATGGAGGTTACTCAGCGATTCTGTTGCGGATTCCACTGGCTGAAGCGTTGGCCACTGGCGAAGTGCCAGACGCCGGCGCCGATGGCGGTGAGGGTGACCAGCACGTAGGCGGCCAGGCGGAAGGGCTTCGGCAGGCGGTGATGACGGCCCAGCAGGCCGACCAGGGCGACGGCGTAGCCGCTCAGCTGGGCGAGCAGCGTGAAGCGATAGAACGCGCCGCTGTCCCAGAGCCAGAGATTGCTGAGCAGCAGCGGAATCAGCAGGATCGGCACCAGGCGGCGGAGCAGCTTGTGGGTCAGCAGGCCGATGGCGAAGAAGCCGTGGCGACGCGGATCGAGCAATTCGCGGCGGCGCACCAGGCTCTGCAGGCCCTGGGTGGTGATGCGGTGCCGGCGTCGGAACTGGTTGCCGGCGGTTTCCACGCCGGTATCCACGACCCGGGCGTTTTCGGCGAAGACGATCTGCCGGCCGGCCACCGAGGCGCAGGTGGTCAGGAAGAAGTCGTCGGTCACATCGCCCGGCACGGGCTGGAACAGTTCGCGGCGCAGCGCCTGCAATCCGCCATCGGCGGAGGCCATGCAGCCGGTACGGCTTTCCAGGCGGCGCAGCCAGGACTCGTAGGCGCGGTAGAGGCGGTCGCCGATGGCCAGGGCCCGGCCGGACGAGGGAATGGCCACGTTGCCGGCCACGGCGCCGACGCGGGGATCGGCAAATGGCTGCACCAGCTGCGCCAGGGTGTCCGGCTCCCAGAGCGTGTCGGCATCGCTGAACACCAGGATATCGCCGTCGGCGACCGACACCGCCCCGTTCAGGGCCTCGGCCTTGCCGCCGCGGGGCAGGTCCAGGACGCGGATGTCGTGGTCGGGATGCTCGTCGGCGAAGCGTTGAGCCAGCGACACGGTGGCGTCGCTGGAGCCATCGCTGGCGATGATGATCTGGCACAACTCGTGCGGGTAATCGGCGTCGAGCAGCGATTGCAGTTTGGCCTGCATGTGCCGCTCCTCGTTGTAGGCGGCGACTATCAGGCTTACCCGCGGGCGCTCGGCGGGGAGCGCCATGCGGGGCGGCGGCTGCAGCAAGCCGTAGAGCGCCACTAGGGCGGGATAGCCCAGGTAGGCAAAGAAGGGCAGGAAAAGGCAGAGCCAGAACAGTGCTTCAGCCACGTGAGGGCCTCCGTGCGGTCAAGTCCAGGAATCCGAGCAGCAGGGCCAGTCCGGCCACGTGCATGCGCAGCCAGTGCAGCAGCAGCAGACGCAGCGCCAGCAGCGGGCGTCGGCGGTTGTAGCGATGGCGCAGTGTCAGCAGGGCGGCTGGCAACCAGCCGAGGGCGAAGACGCCCAGAGCCGTCAGCGGCTGACCAAGCAGCAGGAGGAGCAGTGCGAATGCGGTAACCGCCCAGTGGCCAGCCGCCAGCAGTGGAAAGCGCAGCAGGCGTGGATTGAGCTGGTTGCCACGCAGCAGCTGAACCAGGCTGTTCTGTCGCCAGAGCTCCTTGCCCAGCCATTCGCGCCAGCTGGTTTCAAAGCCCCAGTTGAGCACCGTGGGAGTGGGCAGGCTGAGCAGGCGGGCCCCGGCGCGGCCCAGGCGCAGGCTGAAGTCCTTGTCCTCGCCGGTGCGCAGACGCTCATCGAAGCCGCCGACCCGCTCGAACCAGTGCCGCTCCAGGCACAGGTTGGCAGTGGGGAGCCAGTCCAGCAGGGTGGCGCGATCACGCTCGGCGGCCACCTTGTGCAGCCAGGCGCGGGCGTACCAGGGCGCTTGCGGTGGCGGCTGATGGACCAGTCCGAGCACGTCGGCGCAGTCCTTCTGGCGAACGTTGTTCCATTCCAGCAGCCAGCTTTCCGGCACCTGCATGTCGGCATCGAGAAACGCCAGCCACGCGTGTCGGGAGGCCGCCGCGCCCCGGTTGCGCAGGGCGGCGATGCTGAGGCGAGGACAGTCCAGTACCCTGGCGCCGAGCTCCCGGGCGATCCGCGGACCGTCGTCGCTGGAACCGTTGTCGACGACGATCACTTCCCACTCGCACCCGGCGCGCTCGGCGGCCGCTCGCACGGCCTGTAGGGTGCGGGTGATGTGCCGAGCCTCGTTGAACATCGGGATGACGACGCTGATGGCCTGGCTCATGCGGGACGTGCCTCCGGCAGGGTGGCCGCCGCGGTCGCCTCGGTGGTTTCCAGGCGCATGCCGCTGGAGATGGCCAGCAGGATCCACAGCAGCTTGCTATTGGGGATGCTCAGGAATAGCAGGAACACGCTCAGGGCCAGAAACGTCAGCCCCATGAAGGCCGCCAGCTGCGCGCGATGGTTGTCGCCAGCCTGGAGCCAGTGCGCGCGGGCGTGCTGAAAGTTCTTCAGGCCAAGCAGCACCAGGGCGATGAACAGCAGGCCACCGGGCAGGCCGACCTCGCTGAGCATGCCCATATAGGTGTTGTGGGCGACCCGGTGCAGGTTGGGGTCATTGGGGCTGAGGGAGAAAGCCACGGCGAAGCCCGACTCGGCGTATTCCAGCGGGAAGGTGCCCGGCCCCGAACCGAGCAACGGATGCTCGGCAATCACCTGGCTGCCGACGACCAGATAGGAGGTGCGGCGGCCCAGCGAGGGGTCGTCGTAGGAGCGCACTCCCTGCTTGATGAAGGCCAGGGTCTTGACCCGCTCGACGTACTCATCGGGCAATGCCTGGAAGGCCAGCGGGGCGCCGATCATCAGCGCCAGTAGAATGAAGCCGAAGTGGCGCGGCTGGATGTAGCGGCGGTAGGCGCGAAAGTGCCAGAGCGCCCCCAACAGGCAGAGCAGGAAGATCAGGAAGCCCGAACGCGAGCCGGTCTTGGTCAGGCCGAAGATCAGGAACACCATCAGGCCCAGCCAGAACAGGCGCATCAGCAGATGGCGGGCGCGCAGGGCCAGCAGCAGTGCGGGCGGAATGGCGGTGGTCAGCAGCAGGGCAAAATAGTTGGGATCGGTGAGCAATCCCAGGGAGCGGCCGGTGCGCTCGTCGATGTTGTCCAGCGCGATGACGCCGCTGACGCTGACACCTAGCACCATCAGACGGGCCAGCCAGAGCAGGTCGAGCTCCTTGTAGAGCAGCAGGGTCAGGCCGAACAGTGACAGGCCGACCGACAGCTGGCGCAGGGTTTCCAGCGACAGGGGAATGTGCCGGCTGTAGAGAATGCTCAGCACATAGCAGAACAGAAATGGCAGCAGCAGCTTCCACAGGTTGCTGCGCAGGCGCTGCTCGGGCAGCTGGCGCAGCAGCAGCTGCAAGGCCACCACCAGGATCAGGGTGTAGCCCACCAGCTTGCCGCCGGTGATGGCGCTGCCCTCCGGGAACAGGCCCTCGACCGGAATCATCGCCACCAGACCGAGAATGCCCCAGGCGGGATGCTTGTACAGCACGCCGAGCGCGATCAGTGCGGGCGCCAGCAGCGGCGCCACGAACGGCAGGGGACCGGCCAACAGGACGGCGATGGTCAGGCCGAGCAGCAGGGACAGCGGAAGTATCAATGCCATGAAGGGTTTCCCGCGCGACGATAGAGCTGGTCCCAGCGTGCGGTCTGGCCAGGTAGGTGAAAGCGTTCCTGCTGAACCTGACGGGCCCGTTCGGCCAGGCGCTGGCGCAGCAACGGGTCGTTGAGCAGGCGTTCGGTCTGGGTGATCAGGTCGGGCAGATCCTCGGCCGGACTGAGCAGCGCGGACTGCTCATGGATGAGCACGTCGGGAATCCCGCCTACCGCGAAGGTGGCGATGGGAGTACCGAGCTGCATGGCCTCCAGCAGCACCATGGGTGTTCCCTCGGTCCGCGAGCTGAGGACCAGCACGGTCAGCGCGCTCAGCCAGTCGGTTATCCGCTCCTGGTAGCCGGGGAGCAGGATGCGTCCGCAAAGGCCAGACGCCGCGATGCGTGCTTCGAGTTCTGCGCGCTGCGGACCTTCACCCAGCAGTACCACTGACAGCGCCGGATGGCGTCGACACAGCGCGATGGCCAGCTCGACGAACAGGTCCGGTCCCTTTTCCAGGCTGAGCCGACCGACGAAGCCCAGCAGCGGCGCCGGTGGGGCCGCAGCCGGACGTCCGACCGGTTGTCCAGCACTTGCCGGCAGGCCATTGGGCAGCACATGCAGCTTGTGTCCGCGCACGCCGGCCTTGCGCAACAGGCGGGCAATGCTGTCGGCTACACAGACCACCGCCTTCACCTGCGGTGTGCGGCATAGCTGCAGCGTCAGCCAGGTGTACACGCGCTGCTTGCGGTTGCTGGGCGTGAAGCCGTGCTGGGTGGCGATCAGCGGCAGGCCGAAACGGCAAGCGGCCAGCCAGCCGAGCACCAGGCCCTTGAAACCGTGGGCGTTGATCAGCAGCCGGGGGCCGGCCGGGTCAAATTGCGTCTGGCGTATGGCCTGCAGCAATTCGCGCAGCCCGCCGCCGCAGCGGCGGATCTCCACGCCGGCTGCGGCGAAACGCTGAAACAGGCTGTCGGGACCGCTGAGCAGCCACACCTGATGTTTCCCCGGCACATGCAGGCAGTGGTCGAGCAGCATGCGCTCCAGTCCGTAGAAGCCGCCGCTGCCGAGCAGGTGCACGATGCGCTGTGGCGCGTCCCGTGTTGCGGTCAGCTGGCAGCCCAGTGCCGAATCCATGGCAGACGTCCTGTCTTGTGCGGGTCGGTTTGGTCGGGATCATCGGCGTCGATGGTCATGAGTACCGGCAGGCCCAGCTGCTCACCGACCTGACCCGGGTGCTTGAAGCGGTGATCGAAGAACTCGCGGATGTAGCCCAGGGCGATGGCCAGTAGCAGTCCGGTCAGCAAGCCCAGCGGAATGACCTTGGAGGGCACCGGGAAGGTGGCTTCGGTGGGTTCGAACGGCCGCGTCAGGATGCGCGCATTGGACAGGGCACCCAGCACGTCACTGGTTCGGCTTTCTTCGTAGCGCTGGGTATAGGCGAAGAACGCCTGATGCAGCGCCTCGATCTCCGTGTTCAGCTGGCGCAGTTGCGACTGGATGCCCTGCAGATCGCGGATGCGGCTCTTGTATTCGGCGACGCGCTCGCTTTTCTGGGCGATCACCCCGGTGACGATTTCCTGATTCTTCTCCCGCTCCTGGATCCGGTTCCTCACCACCTGCAGGAACTGCTGGCGGGCGCGCTGGATCTGCGCGCGCAGGGTCTGCATCGGTACGCTGTCGGCCTGGAAGATGTCGCTTTCGGTGCCGTACTGGCTGACCAGCTCGATCAGGCGGTCACCGAGCTGGCGGATCTCGCGGTCGTCGTAGGTGGCGTTCTCCAGAGTCTGGGCGAAGGTGTAGGGGAAGCTGTAGTCGTTCAGGCGTGCCTGGCTGGCCACGTTGAGGCTCTTCTGCAGGTAGTCGAGCCAGCGGTTGCCTTCCAGTGCCCGGTCCCGGTACTGGCTGAGGTTCAGTTCTTCCTGGTTGATGGCGCTGAGCAGGAAGGTGATCTCCTCGTCCGGGTTGGCGGCCTTGGCGCCTTCCAGCAGGGTCAGGCGTTGCTCTTCCAGGCCCTTCAGGCGTTCCTGGTACTGCAGTTTCTTCTGCTCGTAGAAGTCCAGGGGCAGGTCGTTCGAGTACAGCTCCTGGCGATGGATCAGGTAGGTGTCCAGCAGGCGATTGATCAGCAGCGTGCCGAACACCGGCTCGCCGGCGCTGTAGGCAACGCTGATCACGTTCGAGCCGGGCAGGGTCTGAATC
Organism: Pseudomonas sp. RL; assembly: GCF_000647775.1. Classification (NCBI taxonomy): domain Bacteria; kingdom Pseudomonadati; phylum Pseudomonadota; class Gammaproteobacteria; order Pseudomonadales; family Pseudomonadaceae; genus Pseudomonas; species Pseudomonas sp. RL. Next base: position 24,724 of record NZ_JBOY01000038.1, read on the forward strand.
TCCAGGTCTTCCAGCACCATCATGGCCAGCGCATCGAGCAGGTTGTCGCGGATCGGCTCGACCTCCATGCCGAACAGCTCGCGCAGCGGATTAAGCACATGGGCCTGGAAGGGCTCGCTGACATGGCGGCGCCAGGGATCGCTCACCCAGCGTTGTAGCAGCCCCGGCTCCTCCTGGAAGTGCCCTTCGGCATACAGCTGCTCGACGGTGCGGCGAACCAGCGCCGGCGAGCGCAGGATGCTGCTTTCGGTTTCCATGTCGATCAGGGTCGGCGGCACGAACACGTCGCTGAGCTTGTTCAGCGCGCCGCCGCTGGGATCCATCTGGGGAAGCTTCTTCGACTGCACCAGCACTTCCGCAGTGATGTCGAAGGTCGGCTTGGCCAGCACCGGGATCAGCAGGGTGATCGCGGCGAAGAACAGGAACACCCGCTTGATCAGCCGCTGGTTGGCAAAAAATATCCGCAGGAATTCATGCAGGTAGTTTTCGGTCTGGTTCATGACGTCTAGTCGTTCCCGTTGTTGACTTCATAGCTGAAGCCGAAGTTGAAGCCACTGAAGAGGATCAGGTCGGAGAGCTGGCGGATGGTGTCGCCGGCCTCGGCCAACCCGGTCTTGGGGATGAACAGAAGGTCGTCGGGCTGCAGGTAGGCCATCGCTGCGGCCTTGTCCTTGAGTACCGACTTGATGTCGTAGGTGCGGGTGATGACCTGTTCGCCCTGGCGATTGACCACCATCACCTCGCTGAGGTTGGAGCGCGGGGTATAGCCGCGGGCCAGGGTAAGCGCCTCGAGCACCGAGATCGGGCGGCGGACCGCATAGGCCCCCGGCTGGCCCACCTCGCCGAGGACGAAGACCTCGTTGGCCGCGCTGCTCTTGAGCAGCACGTCCACCTTTAGCGGACCGACCTCCGAGGCATAGCGGCGGCTGAGGGTCTTCTGCAGCTCGTCGAGGGTGACACCCGACAGTGCCATGCTGCCCAGCATGGGGAAGGTCGCCCGGCCGTCCGGGCCGATGGTGATGTCACGGCTCATGCCGCTGCCGGGACTGAACAGGGTGTCGCGCAGGTTCTGCAGGTTGCTCTGGGCCCGGGGTACCGAGGCGGAGATGATCGGGTTGCGCAGGGTCTGGGCATACAGCTCGGTCAGCTTGGCCTCGACTTCCTTGACGGTCAGGCCGGTGACCTTCACCGAGCCCACGTACTCGAGGCTGACCGTGCCGTCCGGCATGACCGTCTTCGAGCCGCTCATGCCTCGGGCGGAGATGAAGTTCAGGTCCAACTGGTCGCCGCTCTGGATGCGGTAGGCGGCGTTGGAGTCCAGTGCGATGTGGTAGATCACCTCCAGCACGTCATGCGGGCGCAGTACCTGCCGGATCGGCAGGATCTCGGTGCGCCCGGCCATCTCCTCGGGGGCGGAGAGGATCTGGGCCTGCATGATGCGCTCCTGGCTGCTGCAGCCCAGCAGGGTGCCCAGCAGCAGAGCTGATGCGAGTCCTTTCGTGACGTTCATCCTTGTCTCCCTCACAGATAGCGATACAGCCATTTCGGCGTGTAGTAACGACGTGCGTTGAAAATGCTGCCCAGCAGATTGGCATTGGCCTGGCGCAGGCGCTGGACGGCGGCCTGGGCGACTTCCCAGCGGGTTTCCTCGCCACGCACCACCAGAATCACGCCGTCGACCCGCGCGGCCAGGCCGAGGCTGTAGCTGCTGGAATAGATGGCTTCGCCATCGATCACCACGAAGCGGTAGCCCGCGGAGAGCACGCTGAACAGCTGGGGAATCTGCTCGTGCAGCAGATGCCTGCCATGCCCATGGGGAACGCCCAGTGGCAACAGATCGAAAGGCAGGTCGGGGTGCGGGTACACGCACTGGTTCAGCAGCCCCGGCATATCGTCGCTGGCCAGCAGGTCAAGCAGTCCGGGCGATCCGTTGAGCTGGTACAGGGAGGTCAGTCCGCGTGGTGACGGGCTGGCATCCACCAGCAGCACTCTGCCGGCGCTGGACATGGCCAGCTGTTGCGCGAGCGTCAGCGCGCTGGTGGTGCCGCCGCAGCCGGCGTTGGGCGCCGTGATCAGCAGCGTCCGGCAGGCCGGGTTCAGGACCGTGGCGATGAGGTTGCTCTCGCTGGCTTCGAGAATGGGTTTGTCACGCTCCACGGGGAGCCCGACTTCGTTGGCGCTGAGCATTTTCATGGACGGCTGCTCCAGATAAAAAACGAGGCGATTGAGGGGCTAGCCGGCGCCATGGCCGGAAAGCACCTTGGCGGGGGTCTTGAGTAGGATCTGCAGATCCTGCAGCGGCCCCTGCTGGTGGATGTATTGCATGTCCAGGTTCACGCGGTCGTCGAAATCGACGTCGCTGCGCCCGGAGATCTGCCAGAGCCCGGTCATGCCCGGATAGGTGCTGAGCCGCCCGAGGTGGTGGCGGTGGTAGCGCGAGGCGTTGAAGGAGGTGGGGCGCGGTCCGACCAAGCGCATGTCGCCGAGCACCACGTTCACCAGGTTGGGCAGTTCGTCGAGGCTGGTCTTGCGCAGCCAGCGACCGATCGGGGTGACCCGCGGGTCGTTGTCGATCTTGAAGTCGACCGAATCGGCACCGTGCTTGTTGAGATGGCGCAGGGACTCCTTGAGCGCCTCGGCGTTGGCCACCATGGTGCGGAACTTGATCATGCCGAAGCGCCTACCGCGGTAGCCGGTGCGTTGTTGCACGAAGAACACCGGGCCGGGGCTGTGGTGCTTGATCAGCAAGGCGATGCCGAGCAGTAAGGGGGAGAGCACCAGCAGCAGCAGGAGGGCGCCGCCGGCGTCCAGCCAGCGCTTGGTATGCGACAGGTTCCAGGGCCGGCCACCGGCGCGCCCCGTGATCCAGCCCCGATCCTGGATATAGAGACTTTCGCCGATCGTCTTGCGCAGTGCAGGATCAAGGCGCTTTTCGCGGGTTCCCAGCAGCGGTTTGCTATGCGAAGCAGTCATGCCGAACGGTCTCCTCAACGAGTCAGGGCGATCTGCCCGGGCGAAACGGCGCCGGATCGGGCAGATGCGTCCGGGTGGTAGTAGGCGCGAAACCACTCCACGAACCGGGCGATTCCCTCGTCGAGGCCGATCCGTGGCGAAAAACCAGTCAGTTGCTGTAGCTCGCCGGCATCCGCGCAGGTACTCAGCACGTCACCGGGTTGCAGGGGCCTGAGTTGTACCTGTGCCTTCTGCCCAAGGTGTTTTTCCAGGGTTGCGACGTACTCCAGCAGCTCCACAGGCGATTGGCCGCCGATGTTGAGCAGGCGCCAGGGCGCCATGCTGCTGGCCGGGTCGGGCCGGTCTCGGTCCCATGCGGAGTCCGGGCTCGGCGGATGGTCGAGCAGGCGCACCAGGCCCTCGACGATGTCGTCGATGTAGGTGAAGTCGCGCTGATGCTGGCCGTGGTTGAACAGCTGCAGGGGCTGCCCCGTGCTGATGGCGCGGGCGAACTGGACGGGGGACATATCCGGTCGGCCCCAGGGACCGTACACGGTGAAGAAGCGCAGCCCGGTGCAGGGAATGCCGAACAGGTGACTGTAGGCGTGAGCCATCGCCTCGTTGGCCTTCTTGGTCGCCGCATACAGCGAGAGCGGATGGTCGACCGGATGGTGCACCGAATAGGGCGTGTGCTGGTTGGCGCCGTATACCGAGCTGGACGAGGCGTACAGCAGGTGTTCCACGGGGTTGGCGCGGCAACCTTCGAGAATGTTCAGGAACGCTTCGATGTTGCTGCGGGTGTAGGCGCGCGGGTGGCTGAGCGAATGCCTGACGCCGGCCTGGGCGGCCAGGTGGATGACGGCATCGGGCTGGACCTCCGCGAATACCTCGGCGGTGGCGGAGGCATCCGCCAGGTCGAGGCGCAGCAGCGGAAAGTCGCCCGCTTGTTCGCGCACCCACTCGACCCGAGCCTCCTTGAGGGCGGGGTCGTAGTAGTCGTTGAAATTGTCCACGCCGACCACCCGGTGACCATCGCGCAGCAGGCGCAATGCGCAATGCGCACCGATGAAGCCGGCGGCTCCTGTCAGCAGGATCTTCATTGCGGGCTCGCTTGGCTGGCGGGGGCGATGTGTGGTAGGCCGATGCCCAGATAGTGCAGGCCGGCACCTGCCACCTGGGCCGGGTTGTAGAGGTTGCGTCCGTCGACGATCAGGCGAGCGCGCAACTGGCTGGCCAGCCAGTCGAAATCCACCACACGGAACGTCTTCCATTCGGTGCAGATGACCAGGGCGTCGGCATCCAGCAGGGTGTCGTCGCGGGTCGGGCAGAGCACCAGGTCGTTGCGATGACCGTACAGGCGTCGGCATTCGGCCATGGCTTCCGGGTCATAGGCGCGCACCGTGGCGCCTTCGCGCCACAGCGCTTCCATCAGGTAGCGGCTGGGCGCTTCGCGCATGTCGTCGGTGTTGGGCTTGAAGGCCAGACCCCAGAGGGCGATTGCCTTGCCGGCCAGGCCTTCGGGGAAGTGCTGGCGCAGCTTGGCCAGCAGGATGTGGCGCTGGCTGTCGTTGATGTCGCTGACGGTCTGCAGCAGGCGCAGCGGCATACCGCTGCGTTCGGCAGTGTGCAGCAGGGCACGGATGTCCTTGGGGAAGCAGGAGCCACCGAAGCCGCAGCCGGGGTAGATGAAGTGGTAGCCGATGCGCGGGTCGGAGCCGATGCCCTTGCGCACCGCTTCGATGTCGGCGCCCAGGCGTTCGGCGAGGTTGGCCAGCTCGTTCATGAAGCTGATACGGGTGGCCAGCATGGCATTGGCGGCGTACTTGGTGAGTTCCGCGCTGCGGTTGTCCATCCACATGAGCTTGTCGTGGTTGCGACAGAACGGCGCGTAGAGCTCGGCCAACTGCGCACGGGCCTGCTCGTCCTCGGTGCCGATGATGATGCGGTCGGGGCGCATGCAGTCGGCGACCGCGCTGCCCTCCTTGAGAAACTCCGGATTGGAGACCACGCGCACCCGCAGGTGCTGCTTGCCCAGGCGGACCAGTTCGTCCCGAGCGGTCTGTTCCACCTGATGGGCGGTACCCACCGGCACGGTGGACTTGATGATCAGGGTGCGGTCGTCGGTCATCTGCGCGACGATCTCGCGGGTGACGGTCAGCACATGGCTGAGATCGGCAGAACCATCCTCGTCGGGCGGCGTGCCCACGGCAATGAAGATCAGCTCGCCATGGGTGACGGCATCGCTGGCCTGGGTGCTGAACGACAGGCGGCCGGCCTTGAGGTTGTCCTCAAGCAGGCCTGACAGGCCTGGCTCGTGGATCGTGGGGACCCCACGCTGCAGTTGCTTGATCTTGTTGGCGTCGATGTCGACGCAAACCACGCGGTGGCCGACATCGGCCATGGTAGCGGCTTGGACTAATCCTACGTAGCCGGTACCGAAAACGCTTACATCCATGTCTAGCGCCCCTTCGGCAAGGTGTGTGTTGCGCCTACAGGTATAGGTGATGGGTCCGGGAAACTGTCAAGGCAACGGACCCCCTGCAAGCGGAGCTGGGCAGCGTAGACGAGCGCAGAAAATTTGCAGGCGACGAATGGTGAAAAAAGTCGCCGGCCCCGGGCAGCTTGGAAGGCGGAGGCGAAAGCACCTAGAATTCGCGTTTTCCTTGCAGCGTGACACCGCCTGTGCGGCGGTCTCACAAGGGCTTGCCGATGTCCGATTTCGACTTTTCCCAGCGGTTTCTCTTCGATGACAACGACGTGCGTGGCGAGCTGGTCGCGCTTGAAGACAGCTACCAGCAGGTGCTGGCCAAGCACGCCTATCCCGAGCCGGTAGCCCGCCTGCTGGGCGAGATGATGGCGGCGGCCGCCCTGCTGGCCGGCAATCTGAAGTTCGAAGGTTTGCTGGTGCTGCAGGCTCGCTCGTCCGGTCCGGTGCCGCTGCTGATGGTGGAATGCTCCAGCGAGCGCGAGGTACGTGGCATTGCCCGCTACCATGCCGAGCAGGTCGACGCGCAGGCCGGCTTGCGCGAGCTGATGCCCGAGGGGGTGCTGGCGCTGACCGTGGACCCCAAGGATGGCCAGCGTTACCAGGGGATCGTCGCCCTGGACGGTGCCGACCTGGCCGAATGCCTGAGCCAGTATTTCGTCAATTCCGAGCAGCTGCCCACAAAGTTCTGGCTGCAATCCGACGGCCGGCGCGCACGCGGGCTGCTGCTCCAGGCGCTGCCTGCCGACCGGCTGCGCGACCCGGAGGAGCGTCAGGCCGCCTGGGAGCACGTCACTACGCTGGCCGATACCCTGCGCGCCGAAGAGCTGCTGAAGCTGGACAACGAAACCCTGCTGCATCGCCTGTATCACCAGGAGCAGGTGCGTCTGTTCGACGCGCTACCCTTGCAGTTCCGTTGCAGCTGTTCGCGCGAGCGCTCGTCGCGGGCGCTGGTCAGCCTGGGCGAGGAGGATGCGCGCCGCTTGCTGGAAGAGGAAGGCGGCACGCTGAGCATCGACTGCCAGTTCTGCAATCACCGTTATCTCTTCGATGCCGCCGATATCGCCCAGCTGTTCGCTGGCGGAGGCAGTGACGAGCCGTCGTCCACGCGGCATTGAAGGGCATTCACGAGAGATTTGCTCAATCGCAGCGATAGCCAGGCTTCATTTGAAGCGCTCCCTAAGGCGCTGCGTTTCTGGCATAATCCCCGGCACTTTTTTCTGTAGTGGAACCCTGGGGGCACTACACAGCAACAGAGAGGGCTCGGCAGCCGCCGACGAGGACGCACATGACGCAAGGTAACACTACTGTTTACACCGATATCAGCCCCGCCCAGCTGGTCGAGGAAGCGCTGCGCCGCGGCGAAGGCCAACTGGCCGCCAACGGTGCACTGGTTGTCCGTACCGGTCACCGCACCGGTCGTTCCCCGGCCGACCGCTTCATCGTCGAAGAGCCGAGCACCCGCGAACAGATCGGCTGGGGCGCCATCAACCGTCCCTTCCCCGCCGACAAGTTCGACGCCCTGTGGGACCGCGTCGTGGCGTTCAACAACGCCCAGGATCATTTCGTCTCCCATGTGCACGTCGGTTCCGCCGGTGAGCACTACCTGCCGGTGAAGATGACCACCCAGACCGCCTGGCAGAACCTGTTCGGCCGTCAGCTGTTCATCAACCCGCACACCTACAACCCGGCCGGCAAGGACGAGTGGCAGGTGCTCAATGTCGCCAACTTCGAGTGCGTGCCCGAGCGTGACGGCACCAACTCCGATGGCTGCGTGATCATCAATTTCGCCCAGAAGAAGGTGCTGATCGCCGGCATGCGCTACGCCGGCGAAATGAAGAAGGCGATGTTCTCGGTGCAGAACTTCCTGCTGCCGGAGAAGGACGTGCTGCCGATGCACTGCGCCGCCAACATCGGCGAAGACGGCGACGTCACCCTGTTCTTCGGCCTGTCCGGCACCGGCAAGACCACCCTGTCCGCCGACCCGAGCCGCTACCTGATCGGCGACGACGAGCACGGCTGGGGCGAAGGCGTGGTGTTCAACATCGAAGGCGGTTGCTATGCCAAGTGCATCGACCTGTCCGAGAAGAACGAGCCGGTGATCTGGAAGGCCATCCAGTTCGGTACCGTGCTGGAAAACGTCGTGCTGGATGACAAGCGCATCCCGGACTATGCCGACGACAGCCTGACCCAGAACAGCCGTGCCGCCTATCCGCTGGAATACGTGGAGAAGCGCAGCGAGAAGAACCTGGGTGGCGAGCCGAAGGCGGTGATCTTCCTGACGTGCGACCTGACCGGCGTGCTGCCGCCCGTGTCGATCCTCAACAACGAGCAGGCTGCCTACCACTTCCTGTCCGGTTACACCGCCCTGGTCGGCTCCACCGAAATGGGTTCGGGTGCCGGCATCAAGTCCACCTTCTCCACCTGCTTCGGCGCGCCCTTCTTCCCGCGACCGGCCGGTGTCTACGCCGAGCTGCTGATCAAGCGCATCCAGGCATTCGGCTCCAAGGTCTACCTGGTCAACACCGGCTGGACCGGTGGCGGCTACGGCGTCGGCAAGCGCTTCAGCATCCCGACCACCCGCGCGGTGATCGCTGCGATCCAGAACGGCTCGCTGGTGGGCGCGGAAACCGAGCACCTGCCGATCATCAACCTGGACGTGCCGAAGGCCGTCGCCGGCGTTGAGACCGAGCTGCTCAATCCGCGCAACACTTGGGCCGACAAGGCTGCCTACGATGCCGCCGCCCGCGAGCTGGCCGGCAAGTTCGTCACGAACTTCCAGAAGTTCGAGGTGAGCGACGCCATCCGTAACGCCGGTCCGCAGCTGTAAGCGCCACCTGGTGATGAAAGAGCCGCCTTCGGGCGGCTTTTTCGTGGGTGGCGTGTTTCCGGCCGGCGATGCGGTGTGCATCGACGCCGCGTTCGGCGGCCAAGGCGTTGCCTCGACCGCCCTGCGGTGATGCGGCCGTGGCCGCCGGGGCGCTAAGCCTGCAGCGCGAACCAGTCCAGCGCCTCGTCCCAGAGTGGCTGGGCGGCGGGACGGAAATAGCCCATGTGGCCGATATGGCCGAACGGGGTCGGGTCGATGTCGCGGCGCTGCAGCGGTGCGTTGCGGTAGGCCTGCACAAAGGCATCGCGCGAACGTGGCAGCGCCCACAGGTCGTCGAGCGTGTTGGCCGCGACGATCGGCGTGCGCACCGTGGCGAAGGGTTCCTCAATGCCGCGCATCTGCGGGTCGTCGAAGAAGTAGCGCGGGAACTTGCACCAGCGGCGCCACTGGCGATACACGCCCATCGGCAGGTCCTCGCCCAATCCCAGCATCTTCCAGGGCGAATAGCCCTTCCAGGCGCTGAGTACCGGGAAGATCAGATTCCACATCAGCATCACCTTGAGGCGCTCGCCGAGCGGCATCCAGCCATGCCAGCCGGCGCCGGTACCGAACAGGTAGGCGCCGGCGAATCTTGTGTGGCTGGGCAGCAGGCCGAAGGCATGTCCGCCGAAGGAGTGGCCGACCAGGAACAGCGGCCCCTGCGTTGCGTCGACCTGTTCGACGGCGGCGGCCAGGTCCAGGCGCGCCCAGTCCAGGTATTCCATCTCGAAGCCCTTCAGGCTGGCGGGCCGGGAGCGGCCGATGCCGCGGTAGTCGAAGGTCAGCACCGCATAGCCGTGGCCGCTGGCGTATTCGGCAAAGCGGCGATAAAAGCCCTGCGGCACACCGGTGGCGCCGGCTACCAGCAGCGTGCCGCACAGCGGACCGCTGGCGGCGAAGCGGGTACCGGTCAGCGGGTAGCCGTCCAGGGCGTTGAAGGTGACGGTCTCGGTGCGCGGGGCGCTATCGACGCAGCTGTTCATGGGGACTCCGGGTTCTTGTTGTTTCGTTCGTGCTGCAGCAGGTCCAGCAGCAGACCGGTGGTGATCGTCATGGTCGCGCCATCGCCGGCGACACGCGCCTGCAGCAGGGCGCCTTCGTAGGCGGAGAGCACCAGCGTGGCCAGCGCCTGGGCGCGGGGCGGCGCAATGCCGAGGCGCTCCAGCAAGCCGCTCACGGCCTGGCGCAGGCGCGCGAAGCCTTGGGCCAGTGCGCCGCGCAGCATGTCGTCGTCCGCCGTGGATTCCAGCGCGACGGTGGCCAGCGGGCAGCCCCGTTCGAAGCCGCTGTCACGCAGCAGTCGCTCGGCCTGGCCCAGCCAGTCGGCCAGCGCCTGCAGCGGTTCGGGTTGTTCGGCCAGTGCGGCCAGCGAGCCTTCGAGGCGCGTCACCACCCGGTCGATGGCCGCCACCGCCAATTCGGTCTTGCCGCCGGGGAAATGGTGATAGAGCACGCCCTTGGGGCTGGCCGCCTGGCTGAGCAGTTCGTTGAGGCCGACGCCATGCAGACCCTTGCGCTGCAGGGCGTCGGCCATGGCGGCAATCAGCCGGTCCCGGGAGGTCATGGATGCGTTCATGGACGGAACTCTATAGACCGTTTGGTCTAGTCGCAAGCCGCGCGGTAATCCGCCGGGGTGAATGCGTGTCGGGGACTGCTGTCACACAGGCATTGCTTGCCGAGGATCCGTCATGCCGAGCCGTCGCCAGTTCCTCCTGAATGCCACCCTGCTGGCCGCCCTCGCCCAACTGCCGTGCGGCCCCCTGTGGGCGCAGACGCGGCTGCAGCAGCGCGCCATTCCCTCTACTGGCGAGCCGCTGCCCGTGATTGGATTGGGCACCTCGCGTACCCATGATGTGCCGCTGGATGACGAGGCCCTGCAGCCGTTGCTGGAGGTACTGAAGACGTTGGTCAACGGCGGCGCGCGGCTGATCGATACCGCGCCCAGCTACGGCAATGCCGAGCGGGTGTGCGGGCGTCTGGTGGAGCAGTTGGCGGTGCGCGACAAGGTGTTCTTCGCCACCAAGGTCTCCGCGAGCGGCGAGCAGGCCGGTCGCCGTCAGCTGGAGTCCAGCTTCCGGGCGCTACAGACTCCGCAGATCGATCTGGTACAGGTGCACAATCTGCAGGACACGCGCACCCAGTTGAAGCTGCTGCGCGAACAGAAGGCGCTTGGGCGCATCCGCTACCTCGGCATCACCCACTACCGGGAGGCCGCCCAACAGGACGTGCTGGACGTGCTGGCCAAAGAGCCGGGCATCGACTTCGTGCAGATCAACTACTCGGTGGGCGAGCGGCTGGCCGAGCAGCGCCTGCTGCCCTGGTGCGCGGACCACGGCATCGCCGTGCTGATCAACCGGCCGTTCGCGCGCGGGCAGCTGCTGTCGCGGGTCAGGGACCGGCCGCTGCCGGACTGGGCGATGGAGGTGGATGCCACCTCCTGGGCGCAACTGCTGCTCAAGTTCATCCTCGCGCAGCCGGCGGTGACTGCGGTGATCCCGGCCACCTCCAACCCGCGCTACATGGCCGACAACCTGCTCGCCGGGCGCGGGCGCCTGCCGGATGCGAGGCTGCGTGAGCGGATCGTCGCGGCCTTCGCCTGACGGTCGGCAGCCTGTCGAGCGGCTGGCGCGGCTGATCGACGCGCGACGGGCCGAGCTGCCGGCGGCGCTGGTCGGCTTCGCGCTGTTCCTGTGCCTGTTCTCGGGCTACTTCATGCTGCGGCCGCTGCGCGAGGCCATGGGCATCCAGGGCGGGGTCGAGCACCTGCAGTGGCTGTTCACCGCCACCTTCCTGAGCATGCTGGTGGCCGTGCCACTGTTCGCCTGGCTGAGCGCCCGTGTGCCACGGGTGCGCTACCTCGATTGGGTATACGGCTTCTTCGCCACGCATCTGGCGGGCTTCGCGCTGCTGTTCGCCGTGCAGCCCGACCACGTCTGGCTGGCGCGCGCCTTCTTCGTGTGGATCTCGGTCTACAACCTGTTCGTGATCTCCGTGGCCTGGAGCCTGATGGCGGATGTCTTCGACGGGCAGCAAGCCAAGCGGCTGTTCGCCTTCATCGCCGCCGGTGCCAGTGTCGGTGGCTTGCTCGGCCCCATGCTGAGCGCGCTGCTGGTGGGGCGCCTGGGCACCGCCGGGCTGCTGGTGCTGGCCGCCCTGTTGCTGCCGCTGGCGCTGGGCTGCAAGCACTATCTGATGGGCTGGCGCGAGCGGGACGGCGCCGGGCGTTCCGGCGCGCCACCGGCCGAGAGCAGTCGGCGGCCGATTCCCGGTAATCCCTTCAGTGGCCTGACCCTGCTGCTGCGCTCCCGTTACCTGGCGGGCATCGCATTGTTCGTGGTGCTGTTGTCGACCACCACCACCTTCCTGTATTTCGAGCAGGCCCGCCTGGTGGGCGCGCTGTTTCCTGAGCGCGCCAGCCAGGTGCGGGTGTTCGCGCTGATCGACCTGATCGTGCAGGCCGGCGCGCTGATCGCCCAGTTGTTCATCACCGGGCGGGTCGCCAAGCGCCTGGGCGTGCGCGTGCTGCTCTCGGTGGTGCCCCTGCTGGTGTGTCTGGGCTTTCTCGGGCTGGCGCTGGCGCCGGTGTTTGCGCTGCTGGCGGCGCTGATGGTGGTGCGACGCATCGGCGAATATGCCTTCGTCCGACCGGGGCGCGAAATGCTCTTCGCGCCGCTGGATGCGCAGAGCAAGTACAGAGCCAAGAATGTCATCGACACGCTGGTGTACCGCGGCGGCGACGTGGCCAGCGCCTGGCTGAAGAGCGGTCTGGATGCCCTGGGTCACGGGCCGCTGCCGGTGGCCCTGGTGGGCGCCGGGTGTGCGGCGCTATGGGGCTGGCTGGGCTGGCGCCTCGGACGTCGAGCCGATGCGCTCAGCGCCGCGCCTCAGCAGTAGGCTCTCTGGGCGCAGGACTCCGGCTCGGGCTGGCCGTCCTGGGTGGAGCAGATCTGGTCGCGCCCGCCGGTCTTGGCGCGGTACATGCGGTGGTCGGCCAGTTCCAGCAATGCGGTGGGGGACGCCACGCGATCGGCGCAGCGCTCCGACAGGCCGATGCTGGCGGTGAGCCGCGTGCCGTCCGGGCGCACGCCCAGGCCGGATTCGGTCAGGCGCTGCAGGGCGCGGCGCGCCTGGTTCATGTCGGTGTTGGGCATCACCAGCAGGAACTCCTCGCCGCCCCAGCGCAGCAGGGTGTCGGAGCCGCGCATGCGCGTCTGCAGGTTGTTGGTGAACGCCTGCAGCACCCGGTCGCCGGCTTCGTGGCCGTAGGTGTCGTTGATCGCCTTGAAGTGATCGATGTCGAAGAAGGCCAGCGCGAGGCAGCCATTGTTCTGCTCGGCATTGCTCCACAGCAGGTGGAGGATTTCCGTGCCGCTGCCGCGCGACAGGATGCCGGTCAGCGGATCGCGGATTGCCTGGCGCACCAGGGCGATCATGAAGGCCAGCTGGCTCATGCAGGCCAGCGCGGTGACACCGGCGATCAGCACCAGCAGCCAGTAGCCGCCGGCGTAGGACGGCCAGTTGAGCACCGGCCAATTCAGGAAGCCGGCCAGGCCCTGGGCGAGCAGCAGCGTGCTGGCCAGAACCAGATTCTCCGCCAGGGTCAGCGGGAAGATGGCCAGGCCGGCCATCAGCACGAAGGGCAGGAAGGCGTAGCCGGTGGCCACCGCCGCCGAGAAGGGTTCAAGCTGGTGCCCGGTGATCAGGGTGTGTGACACCACGTAGAACACCGTGGGGATAAAGAACAGGATGGCGATGGCCCGGTAGGCATCCAGCAGGTTGCCATTGGGACGATAGAACACCAGCAGGCTGGCGAAGGCCATCGAGGCTAGCAGGCGGGACACCGCCAGGCTGGACCACAGCGGGTAATCGAAGACGATGAGGTCGATCACGCTCCACAACGGTGTGAGCAGCGCGAACAGGAAGGCAAACAGGCGCACGCGATTGACGATCATGGTTGCTCGGCGCTGGCTGAGCAGTAACGAATGGCGGTTCGGCAGCAGCAGTTGCGGAAACTCGACGGCCTTGAGCTCGTTGGGCAGCAGCGAGGCAAGACGCCGGATGAGCAGATCGAAGGGCTTGGGCATTTTATTGTTGGACCTTCACGTGATTGGGCGCTGCATCCGAGCAAAACCCTGCCGCAGCGGGCTGGGGACTGGTTCCTTCAGGTCCTTAACCCACCCGCAGTGCCGGCTGGCGGCACCGCAGCGTTTCGCTCGCACGCAAGGAGTAAGGCCAGGCATGACCGTACCCTTCGGATCGGATGCCGTATCTGCCTAACTTGTCACAGACTTCCGTCGAAAATCATGAGCTGGATCAACGAAGATGGCAGAGTGACATCTGGTCGCAGCAGGGATGGCCAAAAAAAAGCCAGATGGCTACGGCGCACAGGCCATCGCATGCGCAGCGGCGCGCCAACAGCTTATGCACAGGGCTATCCCCCGCCTGTGGGGAAAACCGCAGAAGGACGGCGCCGTTCGGAATGCGCTCCCGAGGGGCTCCGGTGGGCCGATAACCGCAGGCGGACTGGTCGAAATTTCAACGACTTACGCTAAGCCCCGGTGCAGAGCGGCGCATTGACCGGCTCAACAGCTTATCCACAGATTGTTCCCCGGAAACGGTGGGAAACCGACCATGGGCGGGTGAAAAAACGTCCGCCGCCGGCCAGCACCCGGCGGCTGTGCTTCAAGGGAGCCGGTCAACAGCTTGTCCACAGGATGATCCAACGAAGCTGGGCATAACTCACAGCGTCAGAGAAACCTCGCCGAGCCGGGCGCCATTGGGGCCGAAGCGACGTTCGTGGAACTCGCGCCGGCCGTTGGCTTGCACGATCAGCACGCTGCTGGCCCGGGTGCCGTAATGGGCGCTGGCGATGAACACGCTGGACAGCAGGCGCTCGGTGTCCAGGCCGACGCCGGTGTTCGGCAGGTGGGCGTCGTCGGCCGGTGTGGGATCAGCCAGCAGGTCCATCAGGTTCCCGGGGTGCGGCGTGTCCAGGCGCTGCGCCAGGGCCTGGCGGGCGCGTACCAGCTTTGGCCACGGCGTATCCAGGGCGGCATTGCACAGGCCGTAGACACCGGCGCCCAGCTCGCGAGGCTGAGCTTCGCGTGCGTGCAGGTAACAGAGCCGCTCGGTATCGCCCACCAGCAGATTGAAGCCGCTGTATTCGCCGGCGCGCCGTGCAACCTCGGCCAGGTAGTCCTGCGGCGAGCAGTCCCCGCGCAGGAAGCCCGCCACCAACTCGCCCCGGGAGCGCAGTCCCAGCGGTTGGCCGGGATCGCGGATATTGGTCAGCGCGGCGAAACGGCCGTCGGGGCCGACACCCATCCAGGTGCCGCCTGCTTCCAGATCGCGCCCGGCATACACGCCGGGCGCCTCGTCCCAGTGCGCCAGCGGCAGGCTGGGACGGGCATGGAACTCGTCACGGTTGGCGGCGACCACCAGCGGCAGCGCGTGGCCGGGGCGCCAGGCGAACAGGATCAGACACATGTGCATTACCCAGAGCGATGACCGGCCCAGCTTGCCGCCGGGTCGGTGTCACGGCAAGGGCTGCCGGTAGCTGCCGCCGGGCGCTTTGCTCTACCATGCCGGCTTCGTTTCCGGGGGCTGGCATGGAATTTCTGATCTATCTCGTTCTGGGGGCCTGTGCCGGTGTGCTGGCCGGGTTGTTCGGCGTCGGCGGCGGGCTGATCATCGTGCCGGTGCTGGTGTTCAGCTTCACCGCCCAGGGCTTCGCCCCCGAGGTGCTCACCCACCTGGCGGTGGGCACCTCGCTGGCCACCATCGTGTTCACCTCCATCAATTCCATTCGCGCGCACCACAAGCGCGGCGCGGTGCTCTGGCCGCTGGTCGTCTGGATGACCGCAGGCATCGTGGTCGGCGCCGCGCTGGGCAGCCTCACCGCCGACTGGCTGCAGGGCGAGGTGCTGCAGAAGATCATCGGCGTGTTCGCCATCAGCATGGCCATCCAGATGGGCTTCAACCTGCAACCCAAGGCCGGCGGCGCGGTGCCTGGCAAGGTCGGCCTGAGTGTGGCCGGCACCGTGATCGGCTGGGCCTCGGCGATCTTCGGTATCGGTGGCGGCTCGCTGACCGTGCCGTTCCTCAACTGGCGCAGCGTGCCCATGCAGCAGGCGGTGGCCACCTCCGCCGCCTGCGGCTTGCCGATCGCCATCGCCGGCGCCATCAGTTTCATGGTGGTCGGGATGGATGCCCCACACCTGCCGGCATGGAGTGTCGGCTACGTTTACCTGCCGGCGGTGGTCGGCATTGCGCTGACCAGCATGTTCTTCGCGCGTTTCGGGGCTACCCTGGCGCATCGTCTGTCCCCGCTGATGCTCAAGCGCCTGTTCGCGGTGCTGCTGGTGTGTGTGGGCACCAATTTCCTGATTTGAGGAGTGTCGGATGCTGCCTTATCCGCAGATCGATCCGGTGGCCATCGCCATCGGTCCCCTGAAGATCCACTGGTACGGACTGATGTACCTGATCGGCATCGGTGGTGCCTGGCTGCTCGCCTCGCGGCGGGTGCAGCGCTTCGCGCCGGAGTGGAACAAGGACAAGCTGTCCGACCTGGTGTTCTGGGTGGCTCTGGGGGTGATCCTCGGCGGTCGCCTGGGCTATGTGTTGTTCTACGACCTGGCGGCCTACCTGGCCGATCCGGCGAAGATCCTGCGTGTGTGGGAAGGCGGCATGTCATTCCACGGCGGACTGATCGGCGTGCTGCTGGCGGTGTGGCTGTTCGGCCGGCGCAACGACAAGTCCTTCTTCGCCCTGATGGATTTCATCGCCCCCCTGGTGCCGATCGGCCTGGGCGCCGGGCGCATCGGCAACTTCATCAACGCCGAACTGTGGGGCAAGGCCACCGACCTGCCCTGGGCGATGATCTTCCCCACCGACCCGGCGCAGCTGCCGCGCCATCCGTCGCAGCTGTACCAGTTTGCCCTGGAAGGCGTGGCGCTGTTCGTCATCCTCTGGCTGTACACCCGCAAGCCGCGTCCGGTGATGTCGGTGTCCGGCCTGTTCGCGGTGTGCTACGGCATCTTCCGCTTCGTCGTCGAATTCGTGCGCGTGCCGGACGCCCAGCTCGGCTACCTGGCCTTCGGCTGGCTGACCATGGGCCAGCTGCTGTGCATCCCGATGGTGCTGATCGGTGCCGGGATGATGGTCTGGGCGTACCAGCGCGAGGGCCGCGGCGCCTGACCGATTGGCGACCGCTTCAAGCGATGAATGGGGCACATGGGATACCATGCGCCCCATTCGCGTTTTTACCGGGCCCAGCATGAAACAGTACCTCGACCTGATGCGCCACGTGCGCGAGCACGGCACCTTCAAGAGCGACCGCACCGGCACCGGCACCTACAGCGTGTTCGGCTACCAGATGCGCTTCGACCTGGCCGACGGCTTTCCGTTGGTCACCACCAAGAAGTGCCACCTCAAGTCCATCATCCACGAGCTGCTGTGGTTCCTGAAGGGCGAGACCAACATCCGCTACCTGAAGGAAAACGGCGTCTCCATCTGGGACGAGTGGGCCGACGAGAACGGCGAGCTGGGGCCGGTGTACGGCTACCAGTGGCGCAGCTGGCCGGGACCCAACGGCGAGTCCATCGACCAGATCGCCAAGCTGGTGGAGATGATCAGGAAGAACCCGGACTCGCGCCGGCTGATCGTCTCGGCCTGGAACCCGGCGCTGGTCGACCAGATGGCCCTGCCGCCCTGCCACGCGCTGTTCCAGTTCTACGTCGCCGACGGCAAGCTCAGCTGCCAGCTGTATCAGCGCTCGGCGGACATCTTCCTCGGCGTGCCCTTCAACATCGCCAGCTATGCGCTGCTCACCCTGATGGTCGCCCAGGTCTGCGACCTTGAGCCGGGCGAGTTCATCTGGAGCGGCGGCGACTGCCACCTGTACGCCAACCACCTGGAACAGACCGACCTGCAACTGAGCCGCGAGCCGCTGCCGCTGCCGACCATGAAGCTGAACCCCGAGGTGAAGGACCTGTTCGCCTTCCGCTTCGAGGACTTCGAGCTGGTCGGCTACCAGAGCCACCCGCATATCAAGGCGCCGGTGGCGGTGTAAGCCGCAGCGTCCGTAGGGTGGACAACGTTGTCCTTGTCCACCATCGCGCCGGCACGGCGCGCCTGGCGGTCCGCGCTTCGCCGGCCGCGCCTGGCGGCGCGTTGGTGGATCGGTGAAGCGCGATCCACCCTACGTCCTACCCAGAGTCATCCGCATATCAAGGCACCAGCGCCCGTAGGGTGGACAACGTTGTCCTTGTCCACCATTGCGCCAGCACGGCGCGCCTGGCCGTCCGCGCCTGGCGGCGCGCTTGGTGGATCGATGGAGCGCGATCCACCCAACGCCCAGCTACGTTCGCTTGGCCAGCGCATCAATCAGCTGCTGACGGTCTTCCTCGCCGCGCACCTTGCCGTTGAGCGATGACCACTCGGGATGCGCGCGCGCTGCCGACAGCGGCTTGGGCAGCTTGCCCGCCTTCCAGGCCTGTTCCTGGGGCGACTCCAGGCGGATGGCCTGCTGCGCCGCATGGCCACGGGTGGCCAGTGCATCGAGCAGTTGGCGCTGGCGCAGGGCCAGCAGGCGCAGCACGGCGTCGTCCACGGTCAGTTCCTTCTCGCCCTTGAGCTTGCCCAGCAGGCGATTGCCATAGTGCCGGGCGGTCTGCGCGCCGCCGCCGGCCAGCGCGCCAAGCAGCGCGGCGGCGCCGAGGGTGATGCCGCCGACCATCAGGTCGACCCCGGCGCCGGCCGCGGCCCCGGCGGCCATGCCGGTGCCGATCTTCACGCCCATCTGCTTGAGGGTTTCCGGGTTGAACAGATCGTCGCTCCAGCGGCCGTCCAGCAGTGGCAGCTCGCCGGCATCGGCGTCGTCCTTGCGAAAGGCGTACAACCGCAGCAGCGCCTCCACGCAGCGCTGCTCGCGCTGGCGCACGGCCTCGCGCAGCTCGCCGGTGGCGCGGCGCTCCCGCTCGGG
>NZ_JBOY01000039.1:0-37443 GCF_000647775.1 Pseudomonas sp. RL
TGCTTCATCAGGGCGGACATGCGCACCGCGTTGCGGGCGTACTCCATGAACATCAGGAAGGTGGCGCCGTAGGGGATGAAGCCGCCGTGCAGGGCCACGCCGTTCATGATCGCGGCCATGCCGAACTCGCGCACGCCGTAGTGCACGTAGTTGCCGGACAGGTCGGTGTGGGTCAGCGACTGGCAGCCCTTCCACAGGGTCAGGTTGGAGCCGGCCAGGTCGGCGGAGCCGCCGAGCAGTTCCGGCAGCAGCGGGCCGTAGGCGTTCAGGGCGTTCTGGCTGGCCTTGCGGCTGGCGATGGTTTCGCCCTTGGCGGCCACGTCGCGGATGTAGGCCGAGGCCTTGGCGGCGAAGTCGGCGGGCAGCTTGCCGGCCATGCGGCGCTTGAGCTCGGCGGCCAGTTCCGGGTACTCGGCGGCGTAGGCGGCGAAACGTTGGTTCCACTCGTTCTCGCGGCTGGCGCCGGTGGCCTTGGCGTCCCATTCGGCATAGATGTCGGCAGGGATTTCGAACGGCCCGTGATTCCAGCCCAGCGCGGCGCGGGTCAGGGCGATTTCGTCGTTGCCCAGCGGGGCGCCGTGGCACTCTTCCTTGCCCTGCTTGTTGGGCGAGCCGAAGCCAATGGTGGTCTTGCAGCAGATCAGGGTCGGCTGTTCGGCGTTCTTGCGCGCGGTCTCGATGGCTTGCTTGATCTCGTCGGCGTCATGACCGTCGACGTTGCGGATCACCTGCCAGCCGTAGGCTTCGAAACGCTTCGGAGTGTCGTCGGTGAACCAGCCTTCCACTTCGCCGTCGATGGAAATGCCGTTGTCGTCGTAGAAGGCGATCAGCTTGCCCAGCCCCAGGGTGCCGGCCAGCGAGCAGACTTCATGGCTGATGCCTTCCATCATGCAGCCGTCGCCGAGGAACACGTAGGTGTGGTGGTCGACGATGCTGTGGCCCGGGCGGTTGAACTGCGCGGCCAGCACCTTCTCGGCCAGCGCGAAGCCGACACCGTTGGCGATGCCCTGGCCCAGCGGGCCGGTGGTGGTTTCAACGCCGGCGGTGTAGCCGAACTCCGGGTGGCCCGGGGTCTTGCTGTGCAGCTGGCGGAAGTTCTTCAGGTCGTCGATGGACAGGTCGTAGCCGGTCAGGTGCAGCAGCGAGTAGATCAGCATCGAGCCATGGCCGTTGGACAGCACGAAGCGGTCGCGATCGGCCCACAGCGGGTTACTCGGGTTGTGCTTGAGGTAGTCGCGCCACAGGACTTCGGCGATGTCCGCCATGCCCATCGGGGCACCCGGGTGGCCGCTGTTGGCTTTCTGCACGGCATCCATGCTGAGGGCACGAATGGCATTGGCTCGCTCACGACGGCTGGGCATCGCTAATCTCCTGCGGGGGCTGAAACGAAGGGGCATGAAAAAGGCGGGCATTTTCGCCCAGCGCAGCCTTCGGAGCAACGAGAGAAGACAGCTGGAGCCGGAAGCGTGGCGCGGTCAGCGCTGTTCTGGCCGCCGATGGTCCCGGTGTTGACGCAGTGGTGGCCAAGGAAAACGGTGTCCATCCTGCGTCGGGGTGGGCACTTGCGTAGGACGGTCGGCGCTTTTCCGGCCGTCGATGGCGCGGCACAGGCGCAAGGGTGGACACGAAAACGTATCCACCCCACGGCGGGGGCTAGCGCCCCGAGCAGTGACCGCCAGAGGCGGCCTGGCCGCTGCCGAAGGCGAATGGCGGCGGCTCCACGCGCACGGTGGCGGTGGCGACGGTGTCGAGGATCACCAGACCCACGGCCACCAGCCAGAACAGCAGGGTGCAGGTCAGAAAGGCTTGCTTGCTCATGTCAGGTCGCTCCGCTTACTGGGCCAGGCGCTTGCGCAGGCGCACGCCGTAGATCGAGCCGATGAAGGCCAGGGCGAACCATACCCAGCCGTGCAGGCTGGCCGAGGCGATGCCGCCCAGGTAGGCACCGACGTTGCAACCGAAGGCCATGCGCGAGCTGTAGCCCAGCACCAGGCCGGCGATGGAGGCGATGATCAGGCGCCGGGCCGACGGCGAGCTGATGCTCGGCGTGCCGTTCCAGCGCGAGGCCGCCAGCGCGCCATAGATCAGGCCGATGTTGGTCACCGAGGTCACGTCCGCCAGCAGCGGCTCGGCCAGGCGCAGCGCATGCGGATCGACACCCCAGAAGGCATCACCGACCGGGCTCCAGCCGATGGCGCTGGCGATCTTCGCGCCCCACAGGCCGATGCCGTAGACGATGCCCCACGGCTGGCCGGCGACCAGCAGGTGCAGCACGTACAGGCCGGCGAGCAGCAGGGCGCCCAGCCACCAGCGGCGCGCCCAGACCGCGGGCGGCGTGGGGGTACTGACCGAAGCCGCGCCGACCGACCAGGTCACGTTCAGGGTGCCGGAGACGGGCGCGGCCGTGCGCTTGGACATCAGACCGGCCACCAGCGCGACGGCGGCACAACCAGCCACGGTGACCAGCACCGCGGTCGGCACGCCGAACTTCAGCAGATCCACCGCCGGCAGGCCGCCGAGGGCGATCCACGCGGGCTGGTGCGAGGCGCCCAGGAAGCTGCCAAGCATGAAGGTCGGCAGCACCGCGAAGGACAGCGGCGCACCGGCGCCGGCCTTGTACAGGGTGCCGGAGCCGCAGCCATCGGTGATCTGCATGGCCAGCCCGAACAGGAAGGCGCCGAGGACCAGGCTGATGGTCAGCGGCGACACCGCGCCGACCAGCTCGCCGCCGCTGCCGGCGATCAGCGGCAGGGTCAGCGCGGCGGCGAGGCCGAGCAGCAGCATCTGCGCCCACAGGCCCTGGGGGTTGCGCGACTCGATGAAATCGCGCCAGCCGGTGGTGAAGCCGAAGCGCGCGCCCTGCAGCACGGCACCGAAGCCGATGCCCAGCAGCACCAGCAGGCCCTGGCGCACCCCAGCGGCGTAGGCAACGGCCAGCGCGCCGGTCAGGCCGCCGAGAACGAATAACAAACGGGAGAGAGACAGCATGGGAAAGGGCTTCCGCAATTACTTGTTGAGGGCGTTGGACAGGTCCTGCAGCAGCGCGCCGAAGCGCGACGGCTGGTTCTCCATCGGCAGCTCGCTGCGGCTCCACTCCACCATGGACGCCGGGTACATGCGCGCCGCCTTGTTGCCGGCGATCTCGGAGATGACGAACCAGTTGGTGGCGGCCCAGTGGCCGGTGTTGCAGAAGGAGACGGTGTCGCCCTGGTCGGCGCCGGTCTGTTGCACCAGCGCCAGCAGCTCGGCGCGAGGCTTCAGGCGAAAGCCGTCGGCGGCGAAGAATTGCGCGTTGTCGAAGGAGTCGGCGCCCGGCAGGGTGCCATAGCGGGCGGCGGTGGCCGGCTTCACCTCACCCTTGAAGAACGGAGCGGGACGGGCATCCAGCAGGCGCGCCGTATCACCGTTGCCTAAGGTCTGCGCCAACTGCTCGCGGGTGACGATCTGGCGCTCGTCGTAGACGTAGGTGAAGTCACTGGGCTCGACCTGCTGCGCCTCGGTGGCCAGCTCGCCGCCGGCTTCCTTCCAGGCGCGAAGGCCGCCGTCGACCACGGACAGACGAGTCAGGCCGCCGACCTTGAGCGTCCAGTACACCCGGGCGGCGGCGCCGAAGTCGGTGTGGTTGCTGCCGCCGTGAATCACGATCACATGCTGGTTGGCGCGGATGCCGGCGCGTTGCACCACCTGGGTCAGGTGCTCGGCGGTGGGCAGCTTGCCGGGATTGTCGGCCGGGCCGCGGTACTGGCCGTAGGGCGTGTTCACCGCGCCGGGAATGTGGCCTGCGGCGAAATCCTGCGGTGCGCGGATGTCCAGAAGACGCACCTCTGGCCGGCTCAGCACTGCGCGAAGATCGTTGACGTCGAGCAGCGGCGCAGGGGCGGTGCGAGGTGCGACGAGGCGGCTGGCCTGCGCAGTGGGTTCGGCCAGGGCGGGCCCGGTTAGGAGCAGGCAGATGCCGGCAAAGGCAAGCGAAGAAAGACGTCGGGTCGACATGATGATTCCGCGGGTCGAAGGCTGTCCGCCTGGCGGCGGCAACGAGGGGCTTTTCAAAGGCGCGCAGGATACGGCAAAGCCGCTGATGACGCGAAAGAGCTAACTGCGCTTTGCTTATAACCAAACCTTCATAGGCGCCGCAGCCGTTCGTACTCAGACCGCAGGGCATCCAGCGGAAAATTCGCCAGTTGGCGGCGCTGCAGGGCCTGCTCCAGATGCCGGAAATTGCGGCGGATGTGCCAGGCGGATAGCGGCAACGGCTTGAGGTGCAGGTCGAGCAGGTCGATGAGTCCGAATCCCCCACTCTCCAGCAGCAGAATGTTGCCTGGGTGCAGCGAGCGGAAATAGATATGCCGCGCATGCAGCTGGAGTATGAAGCGGGCTAACGCCGGTATCAGTGCGGCCAGGCGCTCGGGATGCTCGGCAAGCAGCTCTTCCAGCGATTGGCCGGCCAGCGGTTCATAGCGGCAACCGCTAAGCCCGTGTGGGCGATCCAGCCAGAACGCTTCCCTGACGTGCGGTGCCGGAAAACCGAGTCGCAACAGGCATTCGGCGTTGCGAGTGAACCGCCCGGCTGCGGGAAACAGGCGAGCCAATGCTATGTGACGGCGCGGCCTGAGAATTTTCAGTAACAGCCCATCCCTGCAGCGGACCACCTTTGGGCCGCGGCCATCGGCAACAAGCACCTCGCCCGTCGCGATCCAGCTCGCCAGTTGTTCCGTGGGGAGGGTGTCCATGGTGGTGAGTTCCCAAGGCGCCTGGAAGTCAAGTAAAGGCCACCCCTGCGCTCGAGTCGTGCCTCCCGTCGCCCCCGAGGAAGCAGGCGTACCTGAGGCAATATCAATTAATTTTGATATTGGTCATTGCCCGGCAAAATGTGACCGACTAGACTGCCGCCCTCATGAACCTGCCGCTTTGCGCGTCCGCGACGCCTGCCAGTGACACCCTCGCCGCCCTGTGCAAGGCCGGTGGCGATGCCCTGCGGCTGAACATCCTGCGCGCGCTGGCCAACGATTCGTTCGGCGTGCTGGAGCTGGCGCAGATCTTCGCCGTCGGTCAGTCGGGCATGAGCCACCACCTCAAGGTGCTGGCGCAGGCTGGTCTGGTGGCTACCCGTCGTGAAGGCAACGCCATCTTCTA
Source organism: Pseudomonas sp. RL (assembly GCF_000647775.1). Taxonomy (NCBI): domain Bacteria; kingdom Pseudomonadati; phylum Pseudomonadota; class Gammaproteobacteria; order Pseudomonadales; family Pseudomonadaceae; genus Pseudomonas; species Pseudomonas sp. RL. The sequence goes on from NZ_JBOY01000039.1 coordinate 5,134, forward strand.
CCGCCGCGCGCTGGCGCCGGCGGGCGAACTGGGCGGCGCGCTGCAGAGCGCGTTGCTGGAAGAAGTGGACCGCCTCGAACTGCCTCTGGACGCACAGGCGCGCATCGCCCAGGTGCATGCCCGGCGCGCCGAGGCCAGCCGCGACTTCTTCGCGCGCATGGCCGGCAGCTTCCAGGCGCGCCAGGACCTGATCGCCAGCATCGGCCAGTACCGCGACAGCCTGCTGGCGCTGATCGACGCGCTGGGTTTTGCCGGCGATGCGAGTGCCATCGAAGTCGGCCCCGGCGACGGCGCCTTCCTGCCGGAACTGGCGCGGCGCTTCGCCCGGGTCACCGCGCTGGAAAACAGCCCGGAAATGCTCGAGCTGGCCCGCGAGCGCTGCCTGCGGGACGGCTTGGCTAATGTGGAGCTGCGCCTGGCCGATGCCCTGGCATCGCCCCTGGTACAGGCCGACTGCGTGGTGATGAACATGGTGCTACACCACTTTGCCGCACCGGCCGAGGCGCTGCGAGCGCTGGCCGGCCTGGTGAAGCCGGGCGGCAGTTTGCTGATCACCGAGTTGTGCAGCCACGACCAGAGCTGGGCCCGCGACGCCTGCGGGGATGTCTGGCTGGGGTTCGAACAGGAAGACCTGGCCCGTTGGGCCACCGCCGCCGGCCTCGCCTGCGGCGAAAGCGTGTACATAGGCTTGAAAAACGGCTTTCAGATTCAGCTGCGGCATTTCGCCCGGACGGATGCACGAAGCCCCTCACAGGAATGAACCGATGAGCGAATACTCGATTTTCACCTCCGAATCCGTCTCCGAAGGGCACCCGGACAAGATCGCCGACCAGATCTCCGATGCCGTGCTGGACGCCATCATCGCCCAGGACAAGCATGCCCGCGTGGCCTGCGAAACCCTGGTGAAGACCGGTGTGGCCATCGTCGCCGGCGAAGTGACCACCAGCGCCTGGGTCGACCTGGAGCAGATCGTCCGCGACGTGATCTGCGACATCGGCTACACCAGCTCCGAAGTCGGCTTCGACGGCGCTACCTGCGGCGTGATCAACATCATCGGCAAGCAGTCCGTGGACATCGCCCAGGGCGTCGACCGCGCCAAGCCGGAAGACCAGGGTGCCGGCGACCAGGGCCTGATGTTCGGCTACGCCAGCAACGACACCGACGTGCTGATGCCCGCGCCCATCGTGTTCAGTCACCGCCTGGTCGAGCGCCAGGCCGAGGCGCGCAAGTCCGGCCTGCTGCCGTGGCTGCGCCCGGACGCCAAGAGCCAGGTCACCTGCCGCTATGAGAACGGCAAGGTGGTCGGCATCGATGCCGTGGTGCTGTCCACCCAGCACAATCCGGAGATCAGCCAGGCCGACCTGAAGGAAGCGGTCATGGAGCTGATCGTCAAGCACACCCTGCCGGCCGAGCTGCTGCACAAGGACACCCAGTACCACATCAACCCGACCGGCAAGTTCGTCATCGGCGGCCCGGTGGGCGACTGCGGCCTGACCGGCCGCAAGATCATCGTCGACTCCTACGGCGGCATGGCCCGCCACGGCGGCGGCGCCTTCTCCGGCAAGGACCCGTCCAAGGTCGACCGCAGCGCCGCCTACGCCGGCCGCTACGTGGCCAAGAACATCGTCGCCGCGGGCCTGGCCGAGCGCTGCGAGATCCAGGTGTCCTACGCCATTGGCGTGGCCCAGCCCACCTCCATCTCGCTGAACACCTTCGGCACCAACAAGGTGCCGGAAGCCACCATCGTCAACCTGGTGCGCGAAGTGTTCGACCTGCGCCCGTACGCCATCACCCGCATGCTCGACCTGCTGCACCCGATGTACCAGGCCACCGCGGCCTACGGCCACTTCGGCCGCACCCCGCAACAGAAGACCGTCGGCAACGACACCTTCACCACCTTCAGCTGGGAACAGACCGACAAGGTCGAAGCCCTGCGCGCGGCGGCGGGGCTGTAAGGCGTACTGCCTCACGGCTGTTAGTTCGCGATAAAGAAAACCCCGCTTGGCGTTTGGCCGGGTGGGGTTTTTTGTTGGGCGACGTGAAGATAGTGGGCCGGACAGCAGTGATGGGCGGCCGGTGGTCCAGGCTGTGCGAAGCTGAAACGCGCGAAGGGTCGCACGAGACATTGGTTGAGTTCCGCGGTGATTTTAGGTCTGCTGCGCGCTTCTCTTTTTCGCGGTCTTTTGGGGTAGGCAGTGAGTAGGAAAGGGTTCTGGCGAATCGACCTGAGTAGGTTGATTCTGCTGACTGCGTTGACCAGCACAGTGGTGATGTTGGTGAACAGCTTCTACGCCAGCTATCGGGTGCAGGAGCAGATGCTGATCGACGCCTCCCTGGAGGCCAACAAGGTCTATGCCAGGAAGCTGGCGGACAGCACGGAGCGGCATCTGGTCGATGCCCTGCGGCAGCTGGCCTACGGGGCGGGCGAGCTGGCCGGGCAGATGGAAAACGTGCAAAAGATCGACGAGGTGGCCAGGCGCCTGCGACTGCAGACGAAAAGCTTCAACTCGGTCGCGGTCGTCGATCAGGACGGCAGGGTGCTGGGCGTTTCGCCGGAGACGCTGCAGTTGCTGGGCGTGCAGCTGGAGTCCGAGGGGGCGGTGGCGGCGCTGAAGGCGCGGCGGCCCCTGGTGTCCGAGGCCTACGTTTCGGCGGCCGACAATCTGCTGATTTCCCTTTCCCATCCGATCCACGATGTGTCCGGGCAATACCGGGGCTATGTCGGCGGGACGATCTACCTGCAGAAGGGCAGCATCCTGCACGACCTGCTGGGCGAGCATTTCTACCGGGACGGCTCCTACCTGTATGTGGTGGGCAAGGAGCGCCGCCTGCTGTACCACCCGGAGGCGAAGCGGATCGGGACGCAGGTCGGTGCGAACGCGCTGCTGGACGAGCTGCCGGAGTGGGGCGACGGCGCACGGCGGACGGTGAACTCCCAGGGAGTGGACATGCTGGCCGGCTATGCGATCGTGCCCAGCACCGGCTGGGGGATCATTTCCCAGCGGCCGACGCGACCCACGCTGGAGCCGCTCGACGAGTTGGTCAAGAGCGTGGCGTTGAAGACGGTGCCGCTGGCCCTGGTGACCATCCTGATGATCTTCTGGCTCGCCAGGGTCATCTCCAGACCACTCTGGAAGCTGGCCGACAGTGCGCGCGAGATTGGTGAGCCGGATACGGCCAAGCGGATCGAAGGCGTGCGCTCGTGGTACTTCGAGGCCCAGGAACTGAAGCGGGCCATGCTGGTGGGCGTGAGCCTGCTGCAGGAGCACCTGGGCCGGCTGACCCACGACGTGCATACCGATTCGCTCACCGGGCTGAGCAACCGGCGCGGGCTGGAGCGGATGGTCGATCGCTGGGAGGCGGAGAAAAGACCGTTCTCGGTTCTGGCGTTGGATATCGACCATTTCAAGCGGGTCAACGACACCTACGGTCACGATGCGGGCGATCGGGTCCTGAGACGTTTGGCCGAGCTGATGCGCCTGTGCTGCCGCAGCGAGGACCTGCTGTGCCGCAGCGGCGGCGAGGAGTTTCTGATCCTGCTGCCGGGCTCCAGCCAAGCGGCGGCGGTGCTAATCGCCGAGCGGTTGCGGCAACTGGTCGAGCGGACAGCGATCGAGCCGGTGGGCCACCTTACCCTCTCGATCGGCGTCGCACACTGGCCCGATGGCGATGACAGCATCGCCCGCGTGTTCAAGCTGGCCGACGAGCAGCTGTACGCTGCCAAGGACGGCGGGCGCAACCGGGTGGCGGTCGCTCAGTGCCGGGCGGAATCGAACCGGGCGCCGTCAACCGGCACGGCGTAACCAATCTGTGCGCGGGATCGGAGTTTTCAGCCCATTGCGCCAGGGGGCATAACCAGCGAAAGAGGAGAGGACGCATGCAGACCATCCACGATCCCGCCGAGCTGGAGCGGTGCAAGCAGGGCGCGGCCTTGCTGCTGTTCGGCGGTGAGGCGTGTGGTGTTTGCCGTGCGCTGAAGCCACAGCTTGAGGCGCTGCTGGCGAACGAGTTTCCCGCGCTCGGGGGTTACTACCTGGACTGTCAGGGGCAGGCCTCGGCGCTTTGCGCGCAAGAGGGGGTGTTCGCGTTGCCCGTGGTGCAGGTCTGGTTCGATGGGCGCAAGTTCGCCGAGTTCGGACGCGTATTCTCTCTGGGGCAGGTGCGCGAGGCTATCGCGCGGCCCTACCGGATGGCGTTCGGATCGTAGGGCGCCGCGCGGGGTCGGGCGCTGGCCTCTTCCGGGGGCACCTCTCATAGCCAAACGCTAATCAAGGGCAGTGATGGCATTTCGTTATCCCCTGCCAGACAATGCGAGCCCCGTTGTTGCTCGCTGTGGGAGGAAATGATGTCTGGCTGGTTCAAAGGACTGGTTCTGCTTGTGACGATAGGGCTTGTGGGGTGCGCCAGCGCGCCGCCGCCTGCCGAGCCCAACCCATTGCTCTGCGAGGCGTACCAGCAGCGCACCGTCGAGCTTCATAAGCTCACCAGGAATGCGTACTTCAACCACTATGGGTACTCGCTGGACCGCAGAGGCGCTGAGGTCCGTCTGTTACTCATGGAAAGCATCATGGAGAAGTTCCGCGACTACCAGCCGGAAAAGGGCACATTGACCTTGGTGTTGCGTGATGCTCAGGTGGGCTATGAGCAAGCCATGAAGCTGGCCGAGGCCGAAGGCTGTTCCACCGGGTTGTTTGCGCCGTCGCCGTTGCAGGTCATGCGCGACTCCCTCGCGGGTATCGACCGGATGATCGCCGATCTGGATCAGCGCATCGTGGGCACCTGGCGTGGGATGCGCGGTTCGGATACTTCCTGTGAGTTCCTGGCCTGGCAGTCCACCTTTCACCCCGATGCCCGATACGAAATCGTCTTCTATTCCGACGCCGAAATGAGCCGGCAGATCCTGGTGCAGACCGGGTTCTGGATGGCCATGAATGGCAAGAGCCGGCTGATGCCGAAGGGCGTCAAGGTGCCGGATGAGTACGACTACCGCCTGATCGACGCGGATACCATTGAGTACATCAACTTGGCGCGGGGACCAACGGCGGAGTGCCAGGAGGACTATCGGTTTGTCGAGCGGCGGGTCCGCTATTGATTCCAGACGACCCGGCACTGGCGCGGTTCGAGGAGCCGTTTTGCAACGCCTTCCTTGGTTTTCCGGTTACCTCTCCTGGAGCTGTATATGACGAGTCATGGTGCTATCCGGTCGTTAGCCTTCTTGGCAGGTCTTTGGTTGACGTTGATCGGTCCATTCGCCTCGGCGCAGGCCGAGCCTGAGCCCGCAGACCCCGCCCTTTGGCGGCAAATCGAGCACCTCACCGAGCTGCTGCGCGCCCCCTATCCACAGTGATACCGGGAGGCAACCATGGTGCAGCAGGTGGCCGGTGAGGAAGGCCCGGTGTTGACCCTGGCGGTGTTAATAAAAGGGACAGATTTATTTGTGGGGCCAATGCCGAGCTGGGAGCTTATTGCGCGGACCCGGACAACCAGCCACCGCCACAAGATCCCATGCAATACACCCTCTGGCTTCACCCAGGCGAAAGTGACAACCAGACGGCATTTGCAGATTTAGGCAGGTGCGTCAGAGCGGCGGTTCGTGGTTCAGATTCCCGAGACCAGGAAATCCATCGCGGCAATGATCTCGGCTCGCTGTGGTGCCAAGTCACAGACCTCTCTTCCCATATGTTTCCTGTCGATCCCAGCGATTTGCTGAGTAACGGCAAGGAACGCCTCGCCTTCGATTTCGACTGTTGGGCAGAGCTTCGTCAGGGTTGCCGTTCCGGCAATGCGTGCGGGACTGAGCGGAATCACGACCGTGGTCCGGAGTTCGTCCAGCAGGTTGGACTGGATATCCAGGAGGTACGGGTAGGTCTGGCGGGTGGCATCGTTCGGATTTTCATAAACCTTGAACTGGGCCATCAGAATCCTCTCAAGCTGTCGCCGAAGGTTCCCTGAGCCTCGACCATCCGGTTATAGGCCTCGATGGCGGCCTGGTTGTCTCGTTTCCACGCTTCGCGCTGTTTGGCGCTCACCTGTTCTTCCAGAGCCGCTTCGAGCGTTGCGGAAAGATTGATCTTCAACGCCCTGGCCTTGGCGAGCAGATCGCTGTTGATGCTGACATTGGTGGGCTTCTTTGTGGCCTGCGTATCGAATAGGGAACTCATGCGTGCCATCTCCACGGTATTTGATGCGCACAGGCTATGCGCATCAACCGTGGGCCGCAAGGGAGTTGGCATGGCATTCAACGTGCCGCCAACAGCTGCCGCGCCAGCGGCAGCACCTGGTCGCGGGTCAGGGGCGCCAGCGGCAGCTGTTCGGCGTCGTGCAGGTCAACCCAGCGCGCCTCGGCGATTTCGGCGCGGGCGGTGATGGTCTGGTCGAGGGGCAGGGCGAACAGTTCGGCGACCACCTCCAGGCCGGGCTCGTTGGCTGCCGGGGCGCTGAAGTTGCCCAGGTAGGTGGCCTGCGCCGCATCGATCCGCAGGCCGAGCTCTTCGTGCAGTTCGCGGCACAGGGTGTCGACCGGGCGCTCATCCGCCTCCAGCTTGCCACCGGCCTGCATGAAGGCCGTGGTGCCGGCCTTGCGCACCAGCAACAGCTGGTGCCGGGCGTTGTAGATCAGGGCGGCGGCGATGGACAGGTGGGGTGCTTGCATGGGGTTTCCTTGATCGGGGGCTGGCGGCGTGGCCGGCGCTTCGTATACTGTTTGCATATACAGTATTCGTGGAGAGCCCATCGTGCAACTCATCGACAAGCTGAGCATCCTCGCCGATGCCGCCAAGTACGATGTGTCCTGCGCCAGTAGCGGCGCGCCCCGGCGCGGTTCGAAGGGGCAGTCGGGCCTCGGTGCCGCCGGTCCGGGCATCTGCCACAGCTTCACGCCGGATGGTCGCTGCGTGTCGCTGCTGAAGATCCTGCTCACCAACTTCTGCCTGTACGACTGCCAGTACTGCGTCAACCGCCGCTCCAGCGACGTGCCGCGCGCGCGCTTCAGCCCCGAGGAGGTGGTGGCGCTGACGCTGGACCTGTATCGGCGCAATTGCGTCAGCGGGCTGTTCCTCAGCTCGGGGATCATCCGCTCGGCGGACTACACCATGGAGCAGCTGGTGGAAGTGGCGCGCCTGTTGCGTGAAGTGCATGAATTTCGTGGCTACATCCACCTGAAGACCATTCCCGACGCCGACCCGGCGCTGATCGAGCAGGCCGGCCAGTATGCCGACCGGCTGAGCGTGAACATCGAGCTGCCCAGCGATGCCAGCCTGGTGCGCCTGGCGCCGGAAAAGACCGTCGCCGGCATCCAGCGCGCCATGGGCACCATCCGTTATCGCCAGCAGGCGGTGGAAGGCGAGGCGCGGGCACCGGCGTTCGCGCCGGCCGGGCAGAGCACGCAGATGATCGTCGGCGCCGACGACAGCGACGACCACCGCATCCTGCACACCTCGCAATCGCTGTACCGGCGCTTTCGCCTCAAGCGCGTCTACTACTCGGCCTTCAGTCCGATTCCCCACAGCCCGGCCACGGTGCCGCAGGCGGCGCCGCCGCTGCTGCGCGAGCACCGGCTGTACCAGGCGGACTTCCTGATGCGTGGCTACGGCTTTCGCGCCGAGGAGCTGCTCGGCAAGCCGGGCAACCTGGCGCTGGACATCGACCCCAAGCTGGCCTGGGCGCTGGAGCATCGCGAGCAGTTCCCGGTCGATCTCAACCGCGCCGAGCCGAGCCTGATCGCCCGCGTGCCAGGCATCGGCGTGCTCAGCGCGCAGCGTATCGAGCAGCTGCGCCGCCAGCGCAAGATCCGCTACGAGGACCTGCGCCGGCTGCGCTGCGCGCTGGACAAGGCCGGCCCGTTCATCGTCACCGCCGACTACCGCCCGCGGCAGGACAGCAGCGAGTCCCTGCGCCTGCGCCAGCAACTGGCCGAGCGGCCGGCACAGCAGATGGCGCTCTGGTGATGCGCTGCGTACGGGTTGATGGCGGCTTCGCCGACTGGCGCGACAAGGCGCGCACGCTGCTGCACGAGGGCGTGCCGCCAGCGTTGGTCAACTGGCGCGACGAGTTGATGCCGGCCGACCTGTTCGCCGAGGAGGCGCTGGCCCGCTACGCGCCCGGGTCGCAGGTCACCGTGCCGCGCCAGGTGCTGGAACTGCTCGAACGGGCCGCGCGCTTTCGGGTGGCGGAGCGCTGGGCGTTGCTCTATCGCATCCTCTGGCGCGTGGCGCAGGGCGATGCGGCCGCCGCGCTGCCGGGCGACCCGGACGGCAGCGAGCTGCACCTGCGCATCAAGGCGGTGGGCCGGGAGATTCATCAGCTGCATGCGCTGCTGCGTTTCGTGCCGCTGGGCGGCGCGGGCCTGCCCGACTACGTGGCCTGGTTCGAGCCGGAGCACGAGGTGCTGGACGTCGCCTGCGGGCATTTCGCCGAACGCATGGGTCGGCACAGCTGGCTGATCGCCACGCCGCGCGACGGCGTGTGGTACGACGGCGAGCGCTTCGACTACCGCGCCGAGGCGCCGGACGAATGGCAAACGCTGGCGCGCACGCCCGACCCCGAGGGGCAGGCACTGTGGCTGGCCTACTACCGCAGCACCTTCAACCCCACACGGGTGAATCCGCAGGCGCTGCGCCAGCACCTGCCGCAGCGCCTGTGGCAGCAGGTGCCGGAGGGGCGGCTGATTCCCGCGCTATTGGTGCAGGCGCGCATGGGTGCGCAGCGCGATGGGCAGGCGCCTGAGGTGAGCGTGCGACCCGGCAAGCGCATCCGCCTGCGACAGCAGGACTGAGAAAAGGCGTGCGCACGGTGGGCGCTGGGGGGGCAACACAGGCTAAAATGCTGCACTTTAACTCTCGCCCTCCCGGAGCCCCTTCATGTCCAGCATCACCCTGAGTCGCTACCTGATCGAGCAGACTCGCAACTTCAACACCCCGGCCGACCTGCGTTTCCTGATCGAAGTGGTGGCACGCGCCTGCCGGCAGATCAGCCACGAGGTGTCGCTGGGCGCGCTGGGCGGGGTGCTGGGCAGCATGGGCACCGAGAACGTGCAGGGCGAAGTGCAGAAGAAGCTGGACGTGCTGTCCAACGACATCCTCCTGGAAGCCAACGAGTGGGGCGGCCACCTGGCCGGCATGGCCTCCGAGGAAATGGAGCAGGCCTACCAGATTCCCGGCAAGTACCCGAAGGGCGCCTACCTGCTGGTGTTCGACCCGCTGGACGGCTCCTCGAACATCGACGTGAACGTCTCGGTGGGCACCATCTTCTCGGTGCTGCGCTGCCCGAACGGCCACAACGGCAAGGGCGATCTGTCCGAGGAGGCCTTCCTGCAGAAGGGCACCGAGCAGGTGTGCGCCGGCTACGCCATCTACGGCCCGCAGACCATGCTGGTGCTGACCCTGGGCAACGGCGTGAAGGGCTTCACCCTCGACCCGCACATGGGCAACTGGGTGCTGACCCACGACAACATCCGCGTGCCGGAACAGACCGCCGAGTTCGCCATCAACATGTCCAACCAGCGCCACTGGGAAGCCCCGGTCAAGCGCTACGTCAGCGAACTGCTGGCCGGCAAGGAAGGCCCGCTGGGCAAGAACTACAACATGCGCTGGATCGCCTCGATGGTGGCCGACGTGCACCGCATCCTCACCCGTGGCGGCATCTTCATGTACCCGCGCGACGCCCGCGAGCCGGAAAAGCCCGGCAAGCTGCGCCTGATGTACGAAGCCAACCCGATGTCGATGATCATCGAGCAGGCCGGCGGTGCCGCCACCAACGGTACCCAGCGCATCCTCGACATCCAGCCCGACTCCCTGCACCAGCGCGTGGCGGTGTTCCTCGGCTCGAAGGAAGAGGTCGAGCGCATCACCGCCTACCACAACCAGGCCTGACGCCATGCAACCCTGGCAGCCGCTGCTCGACTGGTGGTTCGGCGCCCCCGCCGCGCCGGGCGAACGGGCGGCGCGCCAGAACGGGTTGTGGTTTGGCTACCGCCCCGAGCAGGATGCCGAGGCGCGCGAGCGCTTCGGCGGGTCGGTCGAGCAGGCCCTGTGCGGCGAGCTGCACTGGGCAACGGAGCCGCACGGCTGGCTGGCCGAGCTGATCTGCCTGGACCAGCTGACCCGCATGATTCACCGGGGCACGCCCGCCGCGTTTGCCGGTGATGCCCGGGCCCAGGCGCTGCTCGATGTCGGGCTGCGCCAGGGCTGGGATCGCCAGCTGTCCGACCTGGAACGGGTGTTCTGCTACCTGGTGCTGGAGCATGCCGAAGACCTGCTCCGCCAGGAGCGCGCCGTGGCGGCCTTCGCCGAGCTGCTGGCGCGTCAGGCTGGCGCCGACCGCGCGGCCTTCCAGTCCTTCCACGACTACGCCGAGGCGCATCGCCGGGTGATTGCCCGCTTTGGGCGCTTTCCGCACCGCAACGCCGCCCTCGGTCGGCCGAGTAGCGGCGCCGAGCGGGCCTTTCTCGCCGAGCCCGGTTCGTCGTTCTGAGCGCGACCCTTCATCGCCGCGCCACCTCCCCAGGCTCGCCGCTCGCGGGCTTTCCCGTTAGGCTGCCGTCCATCGTTTTATCGAGGAGCTGCGCCATGTTGTCACGTCTCGCCATCCTGCCGCTGTGCCTGCTGCTGGCCGCCTGCAGCAAGCTGACCCAGGAAAACTACGCCCGGCTCGAAGCCGGTATGCCGCGGGCCGAGGTCGAGGCGCTGCTGGGCAAGCCGACGCAGTGTTCCGGCGCGCTGGGCCTGTCCAGCTGCACCTGGGGCGACAGCGAGCGCTACGTGAGCGTGCAGTTCGCCGGCGACCAGGTGCTGCTGTTCTCCGGCAAGGGACTGCGCTGACGTTTCCTCGCTATCATCCCGTGATCCGCAGCCACGCCTCGGGAGCAACCCATGCAACCCCTCTACCCGGACATCAAGCCCTACGCCTGCCATGCGCTGGCGGTCGATGACACCCACACCCTGCACGTCGAGGAGAGCGGCACGCCGGACGGCCTGCCGGCGCTGTTCGTGCACGGCGGGCCCGGCGCTGGCTGCGATGCCAGTTCGCGCTGCTACTTCGATCCGACCCTGTACCGCATCGTCACCTTCGACCAGCGCGGCTGCGGCCGCTCCACGCCGTTCGCCAGCCTGGAGAACAACAGCACCTGGCACCTGGTGGAGGACATGGAGCGCATCCGCGAACAGCTGGGCATCGACAAGTGGCTGCTGTTCGGCGGCTCCTGGGGTTCGACCCTGGCGCTGGCCTATGCGCAGAAACACCCGGATCGGGTGCTGGGGCTGGTGTTGCGCGGCATCTTCCTGTGCCGTCCGCAGGAGTTTCACTGGTTCTATCAGGAAGGCGCCAGCCGCCTGTTCCCGGACTACTGGCAGGATTACCTGGCGCCGATCCCGCCGGCCGAGCGCGGCGAGCTGATGCAGGCCTACTACCGCCGCCTGACCGGCGAGGACCAGATCGCCCAGATGCAGGCCGCCAAGGCCTGGGCCGGCTGGGAAGGGCGCACCGCCACGCTGCGTCCCAACCACGAGGTGGTGGAACGTTTCCACGAGCGCGCGCTGTCCATCGCCCGCATCGAATGCCACTACTTCGTCAACGATGCCTTCCTGGAGCCCAACCAGCTGCTGCGTGACATGGAACGCATCGCCCACCTGCCGGGGATCATCGTGCACGGCCGCTACGACGTGATCTGCCCGCTGGACAACGCCTGGGCGCTGCACCAGGCCTGGCCGAACAGCGAGCTGCAGATCATCCGCGACGCCGGCCATTCGGCGGGCGAGCCGGGCATCGTCGATGCGCTGGTGCGCGCCACCGACGCCATGGCCCGCCGCCTGCTGCGCCTGCCCAACGGCGGTGACGCATGAAGGCCCTGATCCAGCGGGTGCGCGCCGCGCGGGTGGAAGTGGCCGGCGAGGTGGTCGGCGCCATCGACCAGGGACTGCTGGCGCTGGTCGGCGTCGAGCCGCACGACACTCCGGCCAGCGCCGACAAGCTGCTGCACAAGCTGCTCAACTACCGGGTGTTCGCCGATGCCGACGGCAAGATGAACCGCTCGCTGACGGATGTGGACGGCGGGCTGCTGCTGGTCTCGCAGTTCACCCTGGCGGCGGACACCAAGAGCGGCCTGCGCCCGAGCTTCTCCACCGCCGCGCCGCCGGCGCTGGGCGAGCAGCTGTTCGATGACCTGCTGGCCAAGGCTCGCGCCCGCCACGGCCAGGTGGCCAGCGGCCGCTTCGGCGCCGACATGCAGGTGCACCTGATCAACGACGGGCCGGTGACCTTCCTGCTGGAAACCTGACGGGTTGCACGGGCGGAACGGCGGCCAGAAAGGCGCTGATCGCGGCCGCGTAGGGTGGATGTCGTATTTCACATCCACCGTGGTCCCGCTCGGTGGATCGATGAAGCGCGATCCACCCTACATCCCTGGCGGTCAGGCGCCGTGCTTAATACAACCGCGCCAGCAGCGCGGTGACGGCGGTTTCCACGCGCAGGATGCGTTCGCCCAGCTGCACCGGCTGCAGGCCGGCCTCGCGCAGCTTGTCCACCTCGTAAGGAATCCAGCCGCCTTCCGGGCCGATGGCCAGGGTCACCGGCTGATCCAGGGGCAGGCCGCGCGGGCAGGCGGGGAAGTCGCCGGGGTGGCCGACCAGGCCGAGGGTGCCGTCCGCCAGGGCTGGCAGGCGGTCTTCCACGAACGGCTTGAAGCGCTTTTCGATGCTGACTTCGGGCAACACGGTGTCGCGGGCCTGTTCCAGGCCTAGGATCAGCTGTTCGCGGATCGCCGCAGGCTCCAGGAACGGCGTCTGCCAGAAGCTTTTCTCCACCCGGTAGCTGTTGAGCAACACCAGCCGCGCCACGCCCAGGGTGGCCACGGTCTGCAGGGTGCGCTTGAGCATCTTCGGGCGGGGCAGGGCGAGCAGCAGGGTGATGGGCAGCTTGGGTGGCGGCGGCTGGTCGAAGGTCACCTGCAGCTCGGCTTCCTGCGGACCAAGACGCAGGATGCGACCTTTGCCCATCAGGCCCGCCAGGCGGCCGACGCGCAGGCTGTCGCCTTCGTCGGCGCGGTGGACTTCATGCAGGTGGACCAGCCGCCGATCGCGCAGGATCACACGGTCGGCGGCAATGAAGTCGGCCTCTTCGAGCAGCAGCAGGTTCACGGCTGAGCGCTGGGTGGCTGATCGTTGTGCTCGGTCGTTTCGACCTCGGTCGAGGTTTCGCTCTCCTCTTCGGCCTGCTCCTTCTGGCGACGGACCATTGCGCCGAAGAACACGCCCACTTCAAACAGCAGCCACATCGGCACGGCCAGCAGGGTCTGCGAGAACACGTCCGGCGGCGTGAGCAGCATGCCCACCGCGAAGCAGCCGACCACCACGTACGGCCGGCTCTTGCGCAGGGTCGCCACGTCGACGATGCCGACCCAGATGAGCAGGAAGGTGGCGATGGGAATCTCGAAGGCCACGCCGAAGGCGAAGAACAGCGTGAGCACGAAATCCAGGTACTGGCCGATGTCGGTCATCATCGCCACCCCTTCCGGGGTCACGCTGGCGAAGAAGCCGAACATGATCGGGAACACCACGAAGTAGGCGAAGGCCATGCCGGCGTAGAACAGCAGGATGCTGGACACCAGCAGCGGCACGGCGATGCGTTTCTCGTGGGTATACAGGCCCGGCGCGATGAAGCCCCAGGCCTGTTGCAGCACCACCGGCATGCCCAGGAACAGCGACACCACCAGGGTCAGCTTGAACGGCGTGAGGAACGGCGAGGCCACCCCGGTGGCGATCATCGTCGCGCCCTCAGGCAGGTAGGCGCGCAGCGGCGCGGCCACCAGCGCGTAGATGTCCTGGGCGAAGTAGAACAGGCTGACGAAGATCACCAGCACGGCGATCACGCAGCGCAGCAGGCGCGTGCGCAGTTCGGTGAGGTGCGAGACCAGCGGCATTTCCTGGTCGCCGGGTTGGCGCGTACTCATGATTGCTGCGGTTTGTCCGGGGTGGTGGAGGCGGAGGTGCCGGTCGGCGCCGGCTCGGTGGGCGCCACCGGGGTCGGCTGGGGCCCAGCGGCTGCCGTCGCCTCGGCGGCGGGCGCCGCAGGCGTGTCGGCAGGCTTGTCCGCCGGTTGCAGGCCCAGGTTTTCCTTCATCTTGCGCTCCATATCGAGAATGTTCTCGTTATGCAGCTGGCGACGAATCTCGTCGGCGCCGATCTCACGCTCCACTTCCGTCTTGATGGACAGGAAGCTGCGCTTGATACGCCCGATCCACAGCCCGGCAGTGCGCGCGGCTCCCGGCAGGCGCTCGGGGCCGAGCACCAGCAGGGCCACAAGGCCGACCAGTAGCAGTTCGCTGAAGCCGATATCGAACATGAGCGGACCTTGGCTGGGGCTTAGTCTTTCTTGACCGGGTCTTCGACCTTGCGGGCTTCGCCATTGATGACGGTGCCCTGTTGTGCCTGCTGGTTCGGAACCTGCTGGTTGTGCTTCTGCTCTTCGCTGGCCTTTTCTTCGTCAGCGCCCACCGATTTGCGGAAGCCCTTGATCGCGTCACCCAGGTCGGAACCGAGGCTCTTCAGGCGCTTGGTGCCGAACAGCATGACGACGATGAGCAGGATGATGAGCAGTTGCCAGATGCTGATGCCGCCGAATCCCATGATGGAATCTCCCAAGTTAATGTCAGGATTGCGGGCGCGCGGCCTTTTCCGCGTGCCCGGAGAGGCCGAAACGGCGCTCCAGTTCGTCGAGTACCGCCTGAGGGTGCTGGCCGAGGGCGGCAAGCATCACCAGGCTGTGGAACCACAGGTCGGCGGTCTCGTAGATCACATCGCTGCAGTCGCCACTCTGCGCGGCGTCCTTGGCGGCCAGGATGGTTTCCACCGACTCCTCGCCGACCTTTTCCAGAATCTTGTTCAGGCCCTTGTGGTACAGGCTGGCCACATAGGAGCTGTCAGGCGCCGCGTTCTTGCGCGACTCCAGCACCTCGGCCAGACGGTTCAGGGTGTCACTCATGGCTGTGTGCCTTGTGATAGATGGCGTCGGGGTTCTTCAACTGGGCGTCCACCGTGTGCCAGGCGCCGTCGCGATAGACGCGGTAGAAGCAGCTTTCCCGGCCGGTGTGGCAGGCGATGCCGCCCAGCTGCTCCACCTGCAGCACGAGCACGTCGGCGTCGCAGTCCAGGCGCAGCTCGTGCAGCTTCTGCACGTGACCCGATTCCTCACCCTTGCGCCACAGCTTGCCGCGCGACCGGGACCAGTAGATGGCACGACCTTCCTGAACGCTCAGGCGCAGGGACTCGCGATTCATCCAGGCCATCATCAGGATGCGGCCCGTCGTGTGGTCCTGGGCGATCGCCGGCACCAGGCCGTCGTCGTTCCAGTTGATCTCTTCCAGCCAATCGGTCATTGCGTGTTCGCTACTGCTTTCGGTGAGGCCGGTGGTCCGACCGGGTGTTGAGTGTGCCACCGCCAGCGCGCTGCTGGCTATCGGCGGATGATCAGATAAAGGCCGGCGGTCGCCATCAACCAGATCGGCCAGGCCTCCAGGTTGTCCAGGGTCTGGCTGTTAGCTACAGCAAAAAGCGCGCCACCTACCAACAATGCGGCGCCGGTCAGGCGCAGCACCCAGCTGTCGCGACGCCGCCAGGGCTCGGGCGGATCGTTCAGGTGCGGGCGCGACAGGCGCTCCAGCAGGTCGCGGGTCATGTTGGCCAGGTGCGGCAGCTGTTCGAGCTGCGACTTGGCCTGCATGGCCAGGTTCAGCGGGCTCATGCGCTCGCGCATCCAGCGCTCCAGGAACGGCTTGGCGGTGGTCCACAGGTCCAGGTCAGGGTACAACTGGCGGCCGAGGCCCTCGATGTTCAGCAAGGTCTTCTGCAGCAGCACCAGCTGCGGCTGGATTTCCATGTTGAAGCGCCGGGCGGTCTGGAACAGGCGCAGCAGCAGCTGGCCGAAGGAAATGTCCTTGAGCGGCTTCTCGAAGATCGGCTCGCACACGGTGCGGATCGCCGCCTCGAACTCGTTCACCTTGGTGTCGGCCGGCACCCAGCCGGAGTCGATGTGCAACTGCGCCACCTTGCGGTAGTCGCGCTTGAAGAAGGCCACCAGGTTGCGTGCCAGGTAGTCCTGGTCCTCTGGGGTCAGGCTGCCGACGATGCCGCAGTCGATGGCGATGTACTGCGGATTGCGCGGCTGCCGGGTGCTGACGAAGATGTTGCCCGGGTGCATGTCGGCGTGGAAGAAGCTGTCGCGGAACACCTGGGTGAAGAAAATCTCCACGCCGCGTTCGGCCAGCAGCTTCATGTCGGTGTTCTGCGCGCGCAGGGCGGCGATGTCGGTCACCGGCACGCCGTAGATGCGCTCCATGACCAGCACCTTGGGCCGGCAGTAGTCCCAGTGGATCTGCGGCACGTAGATCAGCGGCGAGCCTTCGAAGTTGCGCTTGAGCTGGCTGGCGTTGGCCGCTTCGCGCAGCAGGTCGAGCTCGTCGTAGATGACCTTCTCGTAGTCGCTGACCACTTCCACCGGGTGCAGGCGACGCGCCTCGCTGGACACGCCTTCGGCGATACGTGCGAGCAGGAACAGCCAGGCCAGGTCCTGGGCGATGATCGGCCGCAGCCCCGGGCGGATCACCTTGACCACCACGTCTTCGCCGCTGTGCAGGCGCGCGGCGTGCACCTGGGCGACCGAGGCCGAGGCCAGCGGCTGCTGCTCGAAGCTGGCGAACACCTTGGCAATGGGCGCGCCCAACTGTTCCTCGATCAGAGCCACGGCCCTGGCCGGCTCGAACGGCGGCACCTGGTCCTGCAGCAGCGCCAGTTCGTCGGCGATGTCCTCGGGTAGCAGGTCGCGGCGGGTGGAGAGAATCTGCCCGAACTTGATGAACACCGGGCCCAGGTCCTGCAGCGCCAGGCGCAGCCGCGCACCGCGCGAGAAGTCGCTGCGCCGGCGCGGCAGCCAGCGCCAGGGCAAGGCGTAGCGGGTAGCGGCCAGCCACCAGGGCAGCGGCAGGGCGTACAGCAGGTCGTCGAGGCGATAGCGGATGACGACCAGCAGGATGCGCAGCAGGCGGCGCAGGGCGGCGAACAGCTTCATGAAGTCCGGTTTCCTCGGCTCAGGCGTTCGACCCGGGCCTCAAGACGGTCGAGGGCCATTTTCATCTGGTCGAGTTCGGCGAAGCGGGCCTCCGCCTCGCGGTTGCCCACCAGGCTGCGGGCTTCCTCGGTCAGGTAGTCGGCCAGGTCCTGGCGCAGGCTGCCCAGGCTGTCGCCGGCCCAGCCGGCGGCGCTGCGCAGGCGGCCGCCCAGCAGGGCAGCCCCCAGCGGGCCGACCCAGCGGCCGAGCTGGTACTCCCAGTCCAGTTCCAGGGATTGCAGGATGTCCGCCAGCTCGGTGAGTGCGCTGGCGTCACCGTCCAGCTCCACCTGCGGGCCGTGCAGCAC
This sequence comes from Pseudomonas sp. RL, assembly GCF_000647775.1. Taxonomy (NCBI): domain Bacteria; kingdom Pseudomonadati; phylum Pseudomonadota; class Gammaproteobacteria; order Pseudomonadales; family Pseudomonadaceae; genus Pseudomonas; species Pseudomonas sp. RL. The sequence continues at coordinate 22,536 of NZ_JBOY01000039.1, forward strand.
GGCGACCTTGTCGCGACTCACGGCCAGGCGCAGCAGCTCGCTGGCTGGAGCGCGCAGGGTGCAGTCGGCGGGTGCTTCCCAGTGGCTGGCCAGGCGCAGGCCGTTGGCACCGGGCAGCAGGTGGATCCGCAGCGCCGGCGCCGGGCAGTCGATGGCCAGCACCTTGCCTTCCAGGCGCGCCAGCCGGGTCAGCGCCACAGCATCCAGCGCCAGCAGCGGATTCAGGCCGCGCTCGACGGCGGCGAGCAGGGCGGTGCTCAGCATCAGGGCTTGATGCCGCGGTGCAGGGCGACGATGCCGCCGGTCATGTTGTGGTAGGTGACCCGCTCGAAACCGGCCTCCTGCATCATGCCCTTGAGGGTTTCCTGATCGGGGTGCATGCGGATCGATTCGGCCAGGTAGCGGTAGCTCTCGGAATCCTGGGTGATCAGCTTGCCGAACAGCGGCAGGGCGGTGAAGGAATACAGGTCGTAGACCTTGCCGAACAGCGGGTTGGTGGGCTTGGAGAACTCCAGCACCAGCAGGCGGCCGCCCGGCTTGAGCACCCGCAGCATGGAGCGGATGGCGGCGTCCTTGTGGGTGACGTTGCGCAGGCCGAAGGCGATGGTCACCACATCGAAGTAGTTGTCCGGGAAGGGCAGCGCCTCGGCATCGGCCTGCACGAAGCTGACGTTACCGGCCACGCCGCTGTCCAGCAGCTTGTCGCGGCCGACCATGAGCATCGAGGCGTTGATGTCGGCCAGCACCACTTCGCCGGTTGGGCCGACGATGCGCGAGAACTGATGGGTCAGGTCGCCCGTGCCGCCGGCGATATCCAGCACGCGGTTGCCCGGGCGCGCGCCGGACAGCTCGATGGTGAAACGCTTCCACAGGCGATGCACGCCGCCGGACATCAGGTCGTTCATCAGGTCGTACTTGGCGGCCACGGAGTGGAACACCTCGGCGACCTTCTTCGCCTTCTCGCTCTCGGGCACGGTCTGATAACCGAAGTGGGTGGTCGGTTCGGCCTCGGGCTTGCGGGAATCGTTCATGTCGGTCACCTGATGAAAAGTGGCGGGCATTCTAACCGCTGGCGCCGGAGCCGACCATGTATGCGATCAGCAACCCGGCGTGGCGAACTGGAGTATATTGGCGCGTTTTTTTGCCCGACCCCGGAGTATGCGATGGCCACCATTCGTGTCGAACGATCCCACCAGCTTGGCCGCGAGGCCGTGCGCGACAAGGTCGAGGCGCTGGCCGCGCGCCTGGCGCGCGAGTATCAGCTGCGCTGCCAGTGGCGCGGCGACCGGCTGGATGTCGAGCGCAGCGGGGTGAAGGGTCACATCGCCATCGATGAACGCGCGGTGCGCATCGAACTGAGCCTCGGGCTGCTGCTGTCGGCGATGCGCGGGCCGCTGCAGAGCGAGATCGAGTCGGCCCTGGACCGCGAGCTGGCCTGACGCTGCGCGAGAGCCAGGCCGGCGCTGCCGCAACGGCCAGGCTACAGCCGGAAGCGCTGGGTCAGCTGGCGCAGGTCGCCGCCCAGGCGCGCCAGTTCCACCGTCGAGGTGGCGGCCTGCTCGCTGGCCGAGGCAGTCTGCTGTGAAATGTCCTGCACCTGCGTCACGCTGCGGTTGATCTCCTCGGCGACCGCGCTCTGCTCCTCGGCCGCCGCCGCGATCTGCTGGCTCATGTCCTGGAGCTGCGACACCTGTGCGGTGATGTCGCGCAAGGCTTGCCCGACGTCACGGGCGAGGGTCACGGTGTCCTCGCTCAGGGTGCGGTTCTCGTCCATCGACTGTCCCGCGTGCTGGGCAGCCTCCTGCAGGCTGGCGATCAGTTGCTCGATCTCCCGGGTCGACTGCTGGGTGCGCTGCGCCAGGCCGCGCACCTCATCGGCGACCACTGCGAAACCGCGTCCGGCTTCGCCGGCACGCGCCGCTTCGATCGCTGCGTTGAGCGCCAGCAGGTTGGTCTGCTCGGCGACGTTCTTGATCACATCCAGCACGCTTCCGATGGCCTGGCTGTCGTGCCGCAGGCGCTGCATGGCTTCGGCCGAGCGGCTGGCTTGTGCGGCCATGCGCTCGATCTGCTCGAGCGCGGCGGCCACCACACGCTGACCGGCGTGCGCCTGTTGTTCGGCCTGGTTGCTGGACGCGGCGGCGCTGGCCGCGTTGCGGGCCACCTCCTGCACCGTGGCGGCCATCTCGTTGATGGCGGTGGCGACCTGCTCGGTCTCCGCCTTCTGATGCTGCACGCCGCTGCTGGTCTGTGCGCTGATCGCCGACAGCTCCTCGGCGGAGCTGGCGATGCGGGTGACGCTGCCGTCGATGCTGCCGATCAGTTCACGCAGGCTTTCGCGCATCTGGTGCATGGCCCGCTGCAGCAAGCCGAGCTCGTCGTGGCGGTCGCTGACCAGGTCGGCGCGCAGGTCGCCGCTGGTGATGCGCTGGGCGAACTCCAGGGTCTTGCGCAGCGGCTCGGTCACCTGGCGGGCGATCACCACGGCCGCCACGGTGCCGAGCAGGATGGCCAGCAGCATCAGGCCGAGGGTGACCTGGAAGGCCAGGGACAGTTGCGCCTCCATGCGCTCGCGAACCTGTGCGTTCAGCTCGCCGATGGCGCGCACCGCCTCGCTCTGGTGTTCCAGCAGGGCGGCGTGGGCGGCGGCGGTTTGCGCCAGGCCGTCCTTGAAGGATTCGATGCCCTGGCGATACAGGGTGAGGTACTGGCTGAGCTCGTCGAGGTAGGGGACATGCCGCGCAGGCAGCAACTGGCGCAGGGTCGCCGCCTGGTCCAGGGCGCGCTGGAAGCCCGGAATGGCCAGCTCGAAGGAGGCGTCGGTGTGCTGGAACACGAAGCCGCGGACCAGGTAGCGGGTTTCCAGCACACGCTTGACCAGGTCGCCCAGCGCGCGGTTCTGGCGATGCAGGGCGGTGTCCGTGGGGTTGGCCTGCAGCGCGGCGTCGATCTGTTCCTCCAGTGCGGTCAGCGCGGCCATGGCCTTGTTGCCGTTGCCGATCATTACCTGGCGGCTCTGCTCGCGCGACGCGCGGGCCGCGATCAGGGCATCGAACGCGGTGCGGATGGCGGCCAGACGCTGCAGGTTGGCGTCGATCTCGCGGTGGATGCGCGGGTCATCCTGACGCGCGCCGCGCAGCAGTTCGGCAATGCCCCCTTCCAGTGCGGCAAGCTGCTCGGCGTGGCGGGGGTGGGCATCCTTGTCGAAGCGCAGCTGCAGCGGCGGAATGGTTTCCGCCAGGCGAGCCGCCTCAGCCAGACGGTTCTGCAACAGGCTGCCGTCGATCAGCTGGTCCAGGCTGCGCAATCCATACAGGTTGCCCAGCAGGGTGAAGAGGATCGCGAAGCCGAAGCCGAGGCCGAGCTTGCGGGTCATGGGCAGGTTCGCCAGCAGGCGATGGAAAAGGGACATGAGGACTCCTGTCTCGGGTTACTCCCCCTCGCTCTGCGGCGGGGGTGACCCGCCTGTTTCGTCCAGCGGACGCGAAACTGGAGACGCATGACTCACCGCTATCCGTTTTTGTCGCTTCTAGTATGAGATTTCTAATCCTGCCGACTAGCGTGCACCACGAGCCCAGCGAAACGGGCGTGTTCTTACCCACCAGTGGAGAGGTGCAACATGGTCAAGACAGCATTGAAGAAAGTGAATGAAGAAGCCGCCCGCCCGGTGCTGGAGGGTGTCCGCTATTCCGCTCGCCAGCTGTGGCTGGCCGGCATCGGTGTCTACGCCAGCCTGGGTCGCCAGGGCCTGAGCTACTTCCGCGAGCTGGTACGCAGTGGCGAAGAAGCCGAGACCCAGGGCAAGCAACTGGTCAGCGAGAAGCTCGAGCAGGCCACCGACCGGTTCAAGTCGGTCCGTCGCCGGGTCGACTCGCGACTGGAAAAGGTCGAGGAGCGGGTCGGTGCGCGCGTGGGCCGTGTGCTCAAGCGGGCCGGCGTACCGAGCCGCGCCGATATCGAGGCGCTGTCGGACAAGCTCGACGGTCTGAATGAAATGCTGGTGCGTACGGCCAAGCCGTAACAAGGAGGCCATCATGGCTGACAAGCGCAAGCAGAGCGGCTGGAGCGAGGATGTCGAGAAGTATTCGCGGCAGATCTGGCTGGCCGGTCTGGGCGCCTACGCGAAAATCGGCGAAGACGGCAGCAAGCTGTTCGAGTCGCTGGTGCGCGAAGGCGAAAGAACCGAGCAAATGGTCCGCGACGAGGTCGAGGCGGTGAGGAACGGCGCACGCAGCCGGGTTGCCGAGGCCAGGGACAAGGCGCTGGGCAAGTGGAATGCGCTGGAGGAGGCGTTCGACAAGCGCCTGAACAGCGCGATCACGCGCCTGGGGGTACCGAGCCGCCACGAAATCCTGGCCCTGGACGACAAGATCGAGGCCCTGAATCGTCAGCTGGACCGGCTGAGCGCGTTGCGGCTGGTGCAGGACGAGCCCGCCAGGCCGGCGGACGAGGCGCCGAAGAAGGCAACCCGGGCCAGCAGGCCCGCGCGCAGCGGCGAGAGCAAGCCGCGTGCGCGCAAGCCCAAGGCTGTGGTCGAAGCGCCGCAGGCCGAAACGCCGGAAACCGCCTCGCAATAAGGAGGCCTGAACGCCCCGCCTGCGCGGGGCGTTTCGCTTCCAGTGCCAACCGCTGGCCGTTACCCTCGATAGCGCCGCGCCAGACTGGCCGTGTCCTGGCGCGACGCGTCCGACAGGTGCGGCGAGACCAGCATCATCAGCTGATAGACCACCTGTTCGATGTCGGCCCGGCGCCCCAGGATGCGCTGGTAGTCCAGAGCAAACAGCAGGGTCAGGGTGATCTGCTCCACCAGCTCGCTGATCACAGAAGGCTCGCCCTGCAGGCGTGCCTGCCCCTGCAACTGGGCGAGCAGGCTGGCCAGGCAGTGCTTGAGCTGTGCCAGCCAGGCCCGTACCCCGCGGGCCAGGGTGGGTTGGCGCTCGGCCAGGTTGGCCAGGTCCTGGAACAGGAAGCGATAGGCTTCCAGGCGCTCCACCAGCAGCTGCAGGAACAGCCAGTAATCCTCGATGGCCAGCCGTGCATCGTTCGGCGGCGGCTGCAGCAGTGGCGCCAGCTCCTGGCGGAAGCGCTCGAACAGCGCCAGCACCAGGGGCTCCTTGCCGCGAAAGTGGTAATAGAGATTGCCTGGGCTGATGCCCAGCTCGGTGGCGATCTCCAGCACCGAGACATTGGCCTCGCCGCGTGCATTGAAGCACTGCAGTGCACATTCCAGGATGCGCTCCCGGGTTTTCATGCGCGGGTCTCCAGACGCTGATGCACGTAGCGTCCCGGGGCCGGGTCCAGCGCCGGATAGTCGTCGTTGCCCGCCGTGTCGTGCGCTGCCTGCAGCGGGCCGGCATGCGCCTGCAGCCACTCGATCCAGCGCGGCCACCAACTGCCTGCATGCGTCTGGCTGATCGCCTGCCAGGTCTGCGACTCGGCATCCAGACGATCGGTTTCCTGGTAGTGGGCCTTCGGGTGCCCGGGCGGATTGACGATGCTCTGCACGTGCCCACTGTTGACCAGCAGGAAGCGGCGCTGGCCGCCGAGCAGGCGTGCCGAGCGGTAGGCGGCCTGCCAGGGCGTGATGTGGTCGTTGCGGCCGGCCACGCTGAAACTGTCCACCGTCACCTGCGACAGGTCCACCGGCTGGCCGCACACTTCCAGGCCCCCGGGCCGCGCCAGCGGATTGAATTTGAAGAAATCCAGCAGCTCGCCGTGCAGGGCGGCGGGCAGGCGCGTGTTGTCGTTGTTCCAGTAGAGGATGTCGTTGGGTGGCGGCTGCCGGCCGAGCAGGTAGTTGTTCACCCAGAACGGCCAGATCAGCTCGTTGGGCCGCATCCAGGCGAACAGGCGTGCCATCTCGCGGCCGTCCAGCACGCCCTGCTGGTAGGAGTGGCGCTTGGCAGCTTCCAGGCCTTCCTCGTCGACGAACAGCAGGGGCGTGGCATCGAGCTGGCTGTCAAGCAGGCTGACCAGGTACGTGGCGCTGGCCACCTGGCCGAGGCGGCCGACCGCCTGCAGGTAGCCTTGCAGGGCGGCGATGGTCAGGCCGCCGGCACAGGCGCCGAGCAGGTTGACCTGTTCGGCGGCGCAGAGGGAGCGGCAGGCATCCATGGCCTCCTCCAGGGCCTGCACGTAGCTGGACAGGCCCCACTCGCGCTGTGCGCGGCCGGGGTTGCGCCAGCTGACCATGAACACCTGGATGCCCTGTTTCAGGCAGTACTGCACGAAGCTCTTCTTTGCATTGAGGTCGAAGATGTAGAACTTGTTGAGCTGCGGCGGCACGATCAGCAACGGCACGGCGTGCTGCTGCTCGGTCATCGGGTGGTACTGGATCAGCTCCAGTACCTCGTTGCGCAACACCACCGTGCCGGCGGTGGTGGCCAGGTTGACACCGAGCTGGAACACATCGGCAGGCACCTGGTTGGGCAGGCCCCTCGGCAGGTCATGGGCCAGCTGGCGCAAGCCGCGCAGCAGGCTGGCGCCCCCCGTGTCGAAGCACTCCTTGACCACCAGCGGATTGAGCGGGCTGTTGGAGGGCGACAGCGCATGGCTCAACTGGGTGGCCAGGAACAATGCACGGTCGCGGTCGTCGCTGGGCAGGTTGCTCTGTTCCAGCCAGCTGAGCCATTGCTGCTGGCAGGCCAGGTAGGCCTGCAGGGTGCGCCGGTACACCGGGTTGTCATGCCAGGTCGGGTCGGCGAAGCGCGGGTCGTCGCCCACCGTGTGAAGGGTTTCGCCACGCAGCACGCGGGCCAGCTTGCCGGTCAGCGCCAGGCCGTTGCGCAGGGTATGCAGCGGCTGACGCAGCCCCTGGCCGAGCAGCAGGCCGAGGCTGGAACGAAGATCGCGCCCGCGCAGGCCGATGATCGCCTGCCGGGCGGTGAAACGCGTTGGGGGAAAGTCGGCGCTGGCCGGCCTGGGCTCGTGCATGGGCAACACTCCTTGTCATCACTCAGCTGGCGCGCGCCAGCCCGCCGGGCGGGTGCATGACCGCGCGCTTCGGCTCTTCTTCGAGAAAGGCCATGATGATCGGCGCAACCGCGCGGGCCCGGGTTATCAGGAACAGGTGGCCGTCATCGATGACATGCAGTTCGGCATTGGGAATGCGCCAGGCCAGCAGGCGCATGTTGACCAGCGGGATGATCGGGTCATCGTCGCCGGCGAGGATCAGGGTCGGCTGGCGGATGCGATGCAGCCAGGGCAGGCTGGTCCAGCCCAGGCCGGCGAACAGTTGCCAGTAGTAACCCAGCTTGCCGCCGGAGCGGATCTTGCTGGCGTGCTCCAGCGCCAGCTCTGGATCGCGGCGGAAGGCGCCGCCATAGATGTGCGGGGCGATCTTTGCGCCGTAGGAAGGCTGCAGGTAGCGCCGTGGGCTGGCCATGCGCAGCAGCACCTTCGGTTTGCCGGGCACCATGAAGGCGCCGGCGGAGGTGGCCGCCAGCACCAGTTTCTTGCAGCGCTCGGGAAAGTCGTGGGCGAACTGCTGGGCCAGTGCGCCCCCCCAGGAAACGCCGATGACATTCACCTGCCCATAGTTCAGGTAGTCGAGCATGCGTGCCATCAGGCGCGCCAGGCCGCCGAAACGATAGGGCAGCAACGGCGTGGAGGAGCCCCCCACGCCGGGCACGTCGAAGGCAATGACCTCCAGGTCCGCGGGTAGCGCGTTGACGAAGGGCAGCACCAGCTCCAGGTTGGCGCCGATGCCGTTGCAGATCAGCAGGGGTGGCAGATGGGACGACCCCGGGCGCACCGCGGTGCGCAGCGTCTGTGTGTCGAGGATGATGGTGCGGAAAACGAATGACTGCGACATGCGCCAATCCTCCGGTCGGTGGGCGTGCTGCGTCCGGTGCCGCCGCCGGGGCGGCGGCACTCCTTCAGGGGGCGATACGGCCCGCCCCGGTGCATCAGCACTCGTGGACGTAGGTACCCGGCGCCGGTTCGGCCGCCGGGAAGGCACGGTTGCCGGTGCGGCGCGGCGCCTTCTTCAGCTCACCGGAGCGCGCCTGCAGCCAGTCGCGCCAGTACAGCCACCAGCTGTCGCGCTGTTCAGTGGCGCCGGCCTTCCAGGCATCCGGGTCCTCCTCCAGGGCTGCGCCGTGCAGGAAGCGCGCCTTGGGATTGCCGGGCGGATTGAGAATGCTCTGGATATGACCGCTGTTGGAGAGCACGAATTCGCAGTGTTCGCCGAACAGCCGGGCGGACCTGTAGCTGGCCTGCCAGGGCGTGATGTGGTCGGTGGTGCCGGCGATGCAGAACACCTCGGCCTCGATGGACTTCAGGTCGATGGGCGTGCCGCACACCTCCAGCGCGCCGGGCGTGCGCAACGGGTTGTTGCGAAACAGCTCGATCATGTCATGGTGCAGGCCGGCCGGCAGGCGGGTGGTGTCGTTGTTCCAGTAGAGGATGTCGAACTCCGGCGGCAGGTTGCCGAGCAGGTAGTTGTTCACCCAGTAATTCCAGATCAGGTCGTTGGGGCGCATCCAGGCGAACACCCGGGCCAGATCGCGGCCTTCCAGCACACCGGCTTCGCTGGAGCGGCGCTTGGCGGCGTCCAGGGTCTTGTCGTCGACGAACAGCGCGTACTGACTGTCGAAGTCGGTGTCCAGCACGCTGACCATCAGGGTCAGCGCCTTGATCCGGTTGTCCCCCAGCGCGGCGTAGTGGCCCAGCAACACGGCGGCCGTAACCCCGCCGGAGCAGGCGCCGAGCATGTTCAGATCCGGGCTCCCGGTGATTGCCAGCACGGCGTCCACGGCTTCCTTGAGCGCCTCGATGTAGCGGTTCAGGTCCCAGTGGCTGTGCTGCCGGGTCGGGTTGCGCCAGCTGATGATGAAGGTCTGCAGCCCGCTGTCCAGGCTGAAGCGGGCCAGGCTCTTGTCCGGGCTCAGGTCGAAGATATAGAACTTGTTGATCTGCGGCGGCACCACCAGCACCGGTCGGGTGTGCACCTGCTCGGTGGTCGGCTGGTACTGGATCAGTTCCAGCAGCTCGTTGCGGAACACCACCGAGCCCGGTGTGGTGCCCAGGTTGCGGCCGACCTCGAAGGCCGCCTTGTTGACCTGGGATGGCAGCCCGCCGTTGCTGACCATATCGCGGGACAGCTGCGACAACCCTTTGAGCAGACTGGCGCCTCCAGTCTCGAACAGGCGCTTGACCGCTGCCGGGTTGGCCAGGCTGTTGGTGGGCGCCATGGCCTCGGTGAGCAGGTTGAGGATGAAGTGACCGCGGCGGATATCGTCGGCGGGCAAGTTGCTGGTCTCCAGCCAGTCATGCAGTTCCTTGCGCCACGCCAGGTAGGCCTGCTGATAACGGCGGTAGATGGGGTTGAGCTTCCAGGCCGGGTCGCTGAAGCGGCGGTCGTCCGGGTCGGGGCGCAGGTCGGACTTGTCCAGCAGGACATCCTTGAGGGCGCTGCCCAAACGCAGCAGGTGCCGGGCGCTGTGCACCGGCTGGCGAACGGTCTGGGTGAGAACCTGGCGGGAAGAATTGAGCAGATCCTTTCCGCGCAGTCCGGCAATCGGATGGGGTTTGCAGCCGTGCAGGGCGAGGGGTTGTTGCATGTCCGTGCTCATCGAAATGAAGCTCCATCTCCTGATGCGAGAATGCCGCGCGACCCGGAATGGGGCGTACAGCGTGGGCGGTGAGCGGCCCTGGCGCAGGGGCCGGGTCGAACCGCATCAGGTGTATAGGCGACATTCGCGCACTTGCCAGTTTCAGGCGGTTTTTTTACGCCGAATGGTGGTCTGGTGTGCGAAACGGCACAGATGCCGAACAGGGCTGCGCCGGCCTGGGGCGTTGGCCGGGCGCGGGCCCTGGAATGGGGCGTGGAGCGGAGGTCAGAGCATCAGGCGCACGGCCGATTCGTCGGGGTCGCGGGAGCGGCCTGCGGCATTCAGTCGCTGCAGGTAGTCCTGCCAGAGTTCGTCCTGATGGGTGGCCAGCTGGTGCAGGTAGTCCCAGCTGTACAGGCCGCTGTCATGGCCGTCGTCGAACATCAGCTTGAGGGCATAGTTGCCGGCCGGCTCGAGGCCGGTGAGGGCCACCTGCTGCTTGCCGTATTGCAGCACCGGATTGCCATGCCCCTGCACCTCGGCCGAGGGCGAGTGCACGCGCAGGAATTCGGCGCTGAGCAGGTAGCGTTGCTCGCCGTAGCGCAGCTCCAGGGTTTTCGAGGCCTTGTGCAGCTTGATCGCGGTGGGGATATGCATGGAGAGACTCGCTGAAAGCGGGAAGCCGGAAGGGTGAACAACTCGCGTAGCGATTGTCCACCGCTCGAGGCGGGGAGCGAAGGTGGTGGAAAACCGCTGTGCGGGTTTTCCACCCTACGCTTTTCCATCAAAGGATATAGCGCGACAGGTCCTCGTCCTTGGCCAGCTCGCCCAGGTGCTGGTTGACGTAGGCGGCGTCGATGCGGATCGGCTGCTCGCCGTGGGCCGCGGCGAGGTCACCGGCGCTGAACGAGACTTCCTCGAGCAGGCGCTCCAGCAGTGTGTGCAGGCGTCGCGCCCCGATGTTCTCGGTCTTCTCGTTGACCTGCCAGGCGATCTCGGCGATGCGCTTGATGCCATCGGCGGCGAATTCGATGTCCAGCCCTTCGGTCTTCAGCAGTTCGCAGTACTGCTCGGTGAGCGAGGCATGGGGTTCGCTGAGGATGCGTTCGAAGTCCTGTGGCGAGAGGGCCTTGAGCTCGACGCGGATCGGCAGGCGGCCCTGCAGCTCCGGCACCAGGTCGCTGGGCTTGGACAGGTGGAAGGCGCCGGAGGCGATGAACAGGATATGGTCGGTCTTCACCATGCCCAGCTTGGTGTTGACCGTGCAGCCCTCGATCAGTGGCAGCAGGTCGCGCTGCACGCCCTCGCGGGACACGTCGGCACCGCCGACATTGCCGCGCTTGGCCACCTTGTCGATCTCGTCGATGAACACGATGCCGTTCTGCTCGACGGCCTCCAGGGCGCACGCCTTGAGTTCCTCCTCGTTGACCAGCCGTGCGGCTTCCTCGTCGCGGATCAGCTTGAGCGCATCCTTGATCTTCAGCTTGCGGGTTTTCTTCTTGCCCTTGGCCAAGCCGGCGAACAGGCTCTGCAGCTGGTTGGTCATCTCCTCCATGCCCGGCGGGGTCATGATCTCGATGCCGGTCGGCCCGTCGGCCACCTCGATGTCGATTTCCTTGTCGTCCAGCTGGCCTTCGCGCAGGCGCTTGCGGAACAGCTGGCGGGTGTTGGAATCCTGCGCCGGTGCGGTTTCCTCGCCAAAGCTGCGCGCCGGCGGCAGCAGGGCGTCGAGGATGCGCTCCTCGGCGGCGTCCTCGGCGCGGTGGCGCATCTTCGCCACTTCCTGCTCGCGGAACATCTTCAGCGCGGCGTCGGCCAGGTCGCGAATGATGGATTCCACGTCGCGCCCGACATAGCCAACCTCGGTGAACTTGGTCGCCTCGACCTTGATGAAGGGCGCGTTGGCCAGGCGAGCCAGCCGGCGGGCGATCTCGGTCTTGCCGACACCGGTCGGGCCGATCATCAGGATGTTCTTGGGGGTGACTTCCTGGCGCAGCTCGGCGGGCAGCTGCATGCGCCGCCAGCGGTTGCGCAGGGCGATGGCGACGGCGCGCTTGGCCTCGTCCTGGCCGATGATGTGGCGGTTGAGTTCGTGGACGATCTCGCGGGGGGTCATGGACATTCGGTTACTCCGGAGTGGGCGCGATCGGGTCAGACCGCGGAGTCCAGCTCTTCGAGGGTCAGGTTCTGATTGGTAAAGACACAGATGCTGCCGGCGATGTTCAGCGCGGTTTCCGCGATCTCGCGGGCGGACAGCGCCGGGTCGCCCTTCTGCAGCAGGGCCATGGCGGCCGCCTGGGCGAAGCCGCCCCCGGAGCCCATGGCGATCAGGCCGTGCTCGGGTTCGACCACGTCGCCGTTGCCGGTGATGATCAGCGAGGCGTCCTTGTTGGCCACCGCCAGCATGGCCTCCAGGCGGCTCAGCGAGCGGTCGGTGCGCCAGTCCTTGGCCAGCTCCACGGCGGCGCGCACCAGGTGGCCTTGGTGCTTCTCCAGCTGGCCTTCGAAACGCTCGAACAGGGTGAAGGCATCGGCGGTGGCGCCGGCGAAACCGGCCAGCACCTGGCCGTGGTAGAGGTGGCGGACCTTCTTGGCGTTGCCTTTCATCACGGTGTTGCCCAGGGAAACCTGGCCGTCGCCACCCATGACGACTTTGCCGTTGCGGCGCACTGAAACGATGGTGGTCAAGGGGAAAATCTCCACGCAGCGGGGCCGACGGCCCGAATGCAAGCCGATATGGGGGTGCCCGGTGGAGGCTTCAAGCGAAGGGCGACGAACGTCGAAGGCGGTGCGGCGCGAGGCGCGTCAATTCACCTTGCGCTGTTGCGGCAGGAGGTTGCTGAACCCATTGCTGGTGAGCACCTGCTGCGCCTGGCCCATCTGCTCGCGATTGCTGAACGGGCCGACCAGCACGCGGTGCCAGGTGCGATCGCCAACCGTGCCGGACTCCAGGCGGGCGATCTGGCCCAGCAGGGTGATCTGCGCGCGCACGCTCTCCGCCTGGGCCTTGGTGGGGAAGGAACCGGCCTGCAGGAAAAACTGACTGGTGCTGCCGGTGGCAGCGCTGGCAACCACCGGTGGCGGAGGGGGCGGCACCTTGCCCTGCAGGGCCATCTCGGCGCGTTGGGTGTCGATGCGTGCGGCCTCCTGCGGGGTGACCGGTTTGGGCGCCGGTTTGGGCGGTGGCTTGACCGGCTCCGGCGGGACGATGACTTCCGACTCGGGCAGCAGGGTATAGAAGTCGTACTTGGGCTTGGGCGCCGCGGGTTCAGTCGGTTGTTTCGGGGCGGTGGTTTCCCTTGGGCGCTTCACCGCCTCGTTGCCGGGCTCGAGGGTGGCGAGAAACACGACGAAACCGCCGATCAGCAGGCCGCACGCCAGCCAGGCCCAGGCCGGCAGCTGCTTTTTGCTCGCAGGCGCCTGCGGGCGGCTGGCGCCACGCTTGGGGGCAGGTTTCTTGCGTGCGGCGGCAGCCATTTACATGCGCTCCAGAGGTTCCAGGCCGAGCAGTTCGAGCCCCTGCTTGAGGGTGCGGCCGGTCAGGGCGGCCAGGCGCAGACGGCTTTGCTGGGTGGCTTCGTCCTCGGCGGTGAGGATCGGGCAGTGCTCGTAGAAGCTCGAGAATAGTCCGGCCAGGTCGTACAGATAGGCGCACAGCAGGTGCGGCACGCCCTTTTCGCCAACACTGTTGAGCACTTCACCAAACTGCGCCAGCTTGGCGGCCAGGGCCTGCTCCTGTTCGGCCTGGATATGAATCTGGCCGTCCACCTCGTCGAGGCCCTTGCCCAGCTTGCGGAACACGCTGGCCACACGGGTGTAGGCATACAGCAGGTAGGGCGCGGTGTTGCCCTCGAAGCTCAGCATCAGTTCGAAGTTGAAGCTGTAGTCACTGGTGCGGTGCTTGGACAGATCAGCGTACTTGACGGCACCGATGCCGACGGCGCGCGCGATGGTGCGCAGCTCGGCTTCGTCCAGTTCGGGGTTCTTGCCTTTCACCAGGGCGTAGGCGCGTTGCTCGGCTTCGTCGAGCAGGTCGATCAGCTTCACGGTGCCGCCGTCGCGGGTCTTGAACGGACGGCCGTCGGCGCCGTTCATGGTGCCGAAGCCCATGTGCTCCAGCTGCATGCCGGCGTGCACGAAACCGGCGCGACGGGCCACTTCGAAGGCCATCTGGAAGTGCAGGGCCTGGCGCTGGTCGACGAAGTACAGCGCGCGGTCAGCCTTCAGTTGCTGGCTGCGGTAGCGCATGGCGGCCAGGTCGGTGGTGGCGTACAGGTAGCCGCCGCCGGCCTTCTGCACGATCACCGGTAGCGGGTTGCCTTCGGCATTCTTGAATTCGTCGAGGAACACGCACTGGGCGCCCTGGTCCTCGGTGAGCAGGCCCTGGGCGCGCAGCGCCTCAATGATGCCGGGCAGCTCGGCGTTGTAGGCGCTTTCGCCCTTCACGTCGGCCGGGGTCAGGCGCACGTTGAGGCGGTCGTAGACCTTCTGGCAATGCGACAGGGATATCTCGTTGAAGCGCGCCCACAGGCGCAGGCACTCGGCATCGCCGGCCTGCAGCTTGACCACCAGCTCGCGGGCACGGTTGGCGAAGGTTTCAGAGTCGTCGAAGCGCTGCTTGGCGGCACGGTAGAACTGCTCCAGGTCGGACAGCTCGGTTTCCGCCGACGCCGGGTTCTCTTCCAGGTAGGCCAGCAGCATGCCGAACTGGGTGCCCCAGTCGCCCACGTGGTTCTGGCGGATCACCTCGTCGCCGAGGAACTCCAGCACGCGGCCCACGGCGTCGCCAATGATGGTGGAACGCAGGTGGCCCACGTGCATTTCCTTGGCCAGGTTCGGCGAGGACAGGTCGATGACCACGCGCTGCGCCGCGCCGGCCTTGCGCACGCCCAGGTGCTCATCGGCCAGGGCGACCTCCAGGCGCTGGGCCAGGGCGTCGGTGTTCTGGAAGAAATTCAGGAAACCGGGGCCGGCGATGTCCACCTTGCTGATGGACGGATCGGCCGGCAGGGCGGCGATCAGCTTCTCGGCCAGGTCGCGGGGCTTCATGCCGGCGGGCTTGGCCAGCATCATGGCGATGTTGCTGGCGAAGTCGCCGTGGCTCTTGTCCTTGGTGTTCTCCACCTGGATGGCCGGGGTCAGGCCCGCGGGCAGCACGCCATCGGCGGTGAGGCGGTCAAGGGCTTGCTGGATCAGGTGGCGAATGCTGTCTTTCATCGGAAGGCTCGGTCGGCGGGGCTGCTCGAAAACCGCGCATTATAGAAGCAGCGGCAAGGGTCAGGCCACAGGCAAGGGCGTGGCGACGCCCGGTCGGTCGGCGCGTTCCTGGCCGCCGCGTGCCCCCCCCCCCGCCC
>NZ_JBOY01000040.1:0-50110 GCF_000647775.1 Pseudomonas sp. RL
GGGGCCACCGCCCTCGGCCGGGCGGCCCGTGTCGCTGACCGGGCCGCGCGCCACCAGGCGCAGCACGTACAGCAAGCCCACGCCGAACACCGCGAAATAAATGACGACGAACAGGGCAAGCGACAGGCTCATCTGCGCCACGCCGTGGGGCGACACGGCATCCGCCGTGCGCAGCAGTCCCTGCACGACCCACGGCTGGCGCCCCACCTCCGTGGTGAACCAGCCGGCCAGGATGGCCACTAGCCCGGACGCGCCCATCCAGAGCACGAAGCGCAGGAAGGGACGCGAATCGTAGAGCCGCCCGCGCCGGCGCAGGACCAGGCTCCACACGCCGGCAACGATCATCAGAACGCCGAGGCCTACCATCAGCCGGAACGTCCAGAACACCAGGGTGGAATTGGCGCGGTCTTCGGGCGGGTAGTCCTTGAGCGCCGGAATCGGCTCGCTGAGGCTGTGGCGCAGGATCAGGCTGCCCAGGTAGGGCACCTCGACCTTGAAACGGGTTTCCTCGCGCTGCATGTCCGGCCAGCCGATCAGCGCCAAGCCGGAGGGCTCGCCCGGCGTACTTTCCCAGTTGCCCTCGATGGCGGCGATCTTGGCCGGCTGGTGCTCCAGGGTATTGAGGCCGTGAAAGTCGCCTACCAACGCCTGGATCGGGGCGACGATCAGTGCCATCCACATGGCCATGGACAGCATGGTGCGGGTTTCCGGGGTGTTGTTGCCGCGCAACAGGTGCCAGGCGGCCGAGGCGCCGACGAAGAAGGCGGTGGCCAGGAAGGCGGCAATGACCATGTGGGTCAGGCGGTAGGGAAACGAAGGGTTGAAGATCACCGCCAGCCAGTCCACCGGAATCACCCGACCATCGACGATCTCGTGGCCCTGGGGCGTGTGCATCCAGCTGTTGGAAGCCAGGATCCAGAAGGTGGACACCAGCGTGCCCAGCGCCACCATGGCGGTCGAGAAGAAATGCAGCCCCGGCCCGACGCGGTTCCAGCCGAACAGCATCACGCCCAGGAAGCCGGCTTCGAGGAAGAAGGCGGTCAGCACCTCGTAGGTCAGCAGCGGTCCGGTGATGCTGCCGGCGAAGTCGGAAAAGACGCTCCAGTTGGTGCCGAACTGGTAAGCCATGACCAGGCCGGACACCACGCCCATGCCGAAATTCACCGCGAAGATCTTCAGCCAGAAATGATAGAGGTCGCGATAGACGGTCTGTCCGGTCTTCAGCCACAGCGCCTCGAGGACGGTCAGGTAGCTGGCCAGACCGATGGTGATGGCGGGGAACAGGATGTGGAAGGACACGGTGAACGCGAACTGGATTCGCGCGAGCTCTAGTGCATCCAGACCGAACATGCACGACTCCTCGTCAGTGGCCGCACCCGCGTCCGGCCGACTCCCGCACGGGCAGGAGCCGGTCGGCGGGTCACGCCTGGGTAATGCCGGTTATGGTGATGCCGAAGCGTTCAGCCAGGAGCACGGCAGGCCCGCGCAGGTCCTCATCCACTTCACTGGGCTCCTGTTCTTCATAGCGCTGGCGGGCCATCTTCAGGGTGTGGCGCACGGCCTGTTCCATGCTGGGCTTGTTCGGGCTTTCGATTTCCAACGTCGAGGTGTTGTTGTCCTTGTTGTAGGTGATGACCCAACGTGTCATGGCAGATCTCCTTGGTGGATGCACGACAGGATGCCTGACAAGACTAGTTGCTCCCGCCGGACTGTCAGGCCACCGGGTCGGGCGGCGCGCGGTCGGGCAGGGTCGGCTCGCCGGGCTCCCCCGGCTGGTTGGGCAACGGCGGCTTGCCAGGTTCCTCCGGATCGCCCAGGGTCACTGGCGGAAAACGGTTCAGGATCATGACGCCCTCCTCCCGGCATTCGGAACGATGACCGCAGGTCGGATCGGCCTGGCGGGTTCAGCTCAGAGCCTCGCCGGCGCGCGGAATTCCCGGCATGGGGCGAACGGTCCGGGCGAGCCGGCTGGTATCATCGCCCGGTCGCACCCACCGGATACCGTCATGCTGTTCGCCCTGCCCTTGCTCTTCGCCCTGGCGGTCCCGCCCGTCGAGGCTGCTCCGGCGCCCTGGTACGTCTGGGCCAGCCCGTCCAGTGAGCACCGGGTCTGTGCGCAGACCAGTCCGGGCGCAGCCTGGCGCAAGGTCGCCGGACCCTACCGCAACGCCGCCTGTCGCGCGGCGCCCTATCCGACGCGATGAGTCCGCCCATGTCCTACCAGGTCAGCCCCGTCGGCATCCTGCGTTCCTGCTTCCGGGAGAAATTCGCCATTCCGCGCCAGCCCCACCTGGCGCCGGCTGCCCGCGGGGTGCTGGAGCTGCTGCCGCCGTTCGATCAGCCGGAAGCGGTCGATGGCCTGGAACAGGTCAGCCATGTCTGGCTGCTGTTCCTGTTCCATCAGGCACTGGAAGACACGCCGCGCCTGAAGGTGCGACCGCCACGCCTGGGCGGCAACCGCAGCCTCGGCGTGTTCGCCACGCGCGCCACGCACCGCCCCAACGGCATCGGTCAGTCGGTAGTGCGACTGGACAAGGTGGAGCCAGGGCGGTTGTGGCTGTCCGGCATAGACCTGCTGGACGGCACGCCGGTGCTGGACATCAAACCCTACGTACCCTACGCCGACAGCCGGCCCGAAGCGGTGAACGCCATTGCCGCCGACGCGCCCGCCACCATCGAAGTGCGTTGGACGCCCGAAGCGCGCCAGCAGGCCGAATGGCACGGGCAGCGCCTGGCGGAACCGCTGGTGGCGCTGATCGAGCAGTGCCTGGCACAGGACCCCCGCCCCGCCTACCAGCAGCCCCAGCCCGAACGGCGTTACGGCGTGGGCCTGTGGGACGTGCAGGTGCGCTGGCATTACCCGCAACCAGGACTGATCCGGGTGCTCGAGGTGGTACCCACGGCGTAGCGACTACGCTTGGGGGGCAACCCGTTTCCGGAGGATGTCCCCATGCCCGTGCTGCTGCAGATCGACTTTCCCTACCCCGGCCCCTGGGGCGCGAAAATGACCGCCGACTTCCGCCACATGGCGGAGAACATCTCGGTCGAGCCGGGCCTGAAGTGGAAGATATGGACGGAGAGTCGCGAGCTGGGCGAGGCCGGCGGCATCTACCTGTTCGAGACGCTGGATGCGGCGGAGATGTACCTGGAGAAACACCGCGAGCGGCTCGCCGCCGAAGGCTTCGTGAAGATCAACGCCAAGCTGTTCGAGGTGAACGTGGAGCTCTCGGCGCTGGATCGCGCCCCGCTGTAGGCGGGCGTAGCGGCCCTCGGCGAGGGCCGCCGGGTCCGTCACTTCTCGACGAAGGCACGCTCGATCAGGTAGTCGCCGGGCTCGCCCATGCGCGGGGAAACCTGCAGGCCGAAGCTGTCCAGTACCTGGCTGGTTTCCTCGAGCATGCTCGGGCTGCCACAGATCATCGCGCGGTCATCCTGCGGATTGATGGGCGGCAGGCCGATGTCGGCGAACAGCTTGCCACTGCGCATCAGGTCGGTCAGGCGGCCCTGGTTGCGGAACGGCTCGCGGGTCACGGTGGGGTAGTAGATCAGCTTCTCGCGCACGGCATCGCCGAAGTACTCGTTCTCCGGCAGTTGCTGGGTGATGAAGTCTTCGTAGGCCACTTCGCTCACGTAGCGCACGCCGTGCACCAGAATGACCTTCTCGAAACGCTCGTAGGTCTGCGGGTCCTGGATCACGCTCATGAACGGCGCCAGGCCGGTGCCGGTGCTCAGCAGATACAAGTGCTTGCCGGGGCGCAGGTCATCGAGGACCAGGGTGCCGGTCGGCTTCTTGCTGATCATGATGCTGTCGCCTTCCTTCAGATGCTGGAGGCGCGAGGTCAGCGGGCCGTTTTCCACCTTGATGCTGAAGAACTCCAGCTGCTCCTCGTAGTTGGGGCTGGCGATGGAGTAGGCGCGCATCAGCGGGCGGCCCTCCACTTCGAGGCCGATCATCACGAACTGGCCGTTCTCGAAGCGCAACCCGGGGTCCCGGGTGGTCTTGAAGCTGAACAGGGTTTCGTTCCAGTGATGAACACTGAGCACACGCTCGACGTTCAGATTGCTCATGGTCTTCCTCGAAGTGATACCGACAGCCAGGCGGGCAGGAATGCGCGGGATTCTAGCGACGCCGCAAATATCTGTTAAATTGATTATCGAGATAACACTTATTGGTTATATAGATATGCGCTTCACATTGCGGCAAATGGAAGTCTTCGTGGCGGTTGCCCAGCACGAGAGCGTGTCCCGTGCAGCCGAATCGCTGGCCCTGTCCCAGTCGGCGGCCAGCACCTCGCTGACCGAGCTGGAACGCCAGTTCGACTGTCAGCTGTTCGACCGCCTGGGCAAACGCCTGAAACTCAATGCCCTGGGCCACACCCTGCTGCCCCAGGCGGTGGCGCTGCTCTCGCGGGCGCAGGAAATCGAGAGCCTGCTCAACGGCAACACCGGTTTCGGCTCGCTGGAGGTGGGCGCCACCCTGACGGTCGGCAACTACCTGGCCACCCTGCTGCTCGGGCGCTTCCTGCAGCGTCATCCGGAATGCCGCGCGGCCCTGCACGTGCACAACACCGTGCAGATCGTGCAGATGGTCGCCCATTTCGAGCTGGATCTCGGCCTGATCGAGGGCGACTGCCAACACCCGGACCTGGAAGTCACTCCCTGGGTAGAGGACGAGCTGGTGGTGTTCTGCGCCCCCAGCCACCCGCTGGCGCGCCGCGGCCAGGCCACGCTGGAAGACCTGCGCGGCGAGGCGTGGATCCTGCGCGAAAAGGGCTCGGGGACGCGCACCAGCTTCGACCGGGCGCTGCGCCAGCAGCACGGCAATCTGAACGTGCGCCTGGAGCTGGAACATACCGAGGCGATCAAGCGCGCGGTGGAATCCGGGCTGGGCATCGGCTGCATCTCGCGCCTGGCCCTGCGCGATGCCTTCCGGCGCGGAAGCCTGGTGGCGGTGGAGGTGCCGGAGCTGGACCTGCGCCGGCAGTTCTGCTTCGTCTGGCATCGCCAGAAGCACCAGAGCGCGGCGATGCGCGAATTCATCGAGCAGTGCCGAGAGCTGACCGAAGGCGTGGCCCGCAGCGACCTGATTCAGCTGCCGCCGGTCGCCTGAGGCGAGGAGTCGCCGGACTACTGTCCCGGCAGGGTTTCCAGCTGCTGCAGCAACAGCGCCGCCTGGGTGCGGGTACGCACGCCGAGCTTGCGGAAGATGGCGGTGACGTGGGCCTTCACCGTGGCCTCGGAAACGTTGAGCTGGTAGGCGATCTGCTTGTTCAGCAGGCCTTCGCAGACCATGGTCAGCACCCGGAACTGCTGGGGCGTCAGGCTCGCCAGGCCGGCGCTGGCCTCGCGCTCCTCGGCGGAGACGGCCACCGGCTCCTCGCCGAGGTTCGGCCACCACACATCGCCATCAAGGACCGCACGCACGGCTTCCTGGATGGTTTCCAGGGAGCTGGACTTGGGGATGAAGCCGCTGGCGCCGAACTCGCGCGAGCGGGCAACCACAGCGGCCTCCTCCTGCGCGGAAATCATCACCACAGGCACCTGAGGGTATTGGCCGCGGAGCAGCACCAGACCGGAGAAGCCATAGGCGCCGGGCATGTTCAGATCGAGCAGCACCAGATCCCAGTCGGACTTGGCCGAGAGCTGGGCTTCCAGCTCGGCAATGCTGGCCGCCTCCACCAGCCGGGCCTCGCTACCCAGTCCGAGCGAAAGAGCCTGGTGCAGCGCGCTCCTGAACAGCGGGTGATCATCAGCAATGAGAATGTCGTAGGCAGCCACTGCAAGTCCCTATTTTTTATGCTGGTTCGGGCAGGCGGGAAGCATGCCGCCCCCGGGGGGAGTGGTCAAGCGTCACACTTTGCGGCAAAGTTTGCGCCTTTTTTTTCGAGATGTCCGTATGCAATCCAAAGCCCTGCGCGCCGATTTGTTGATGCTGATCACTGCCATGATCTGGGGAACCGCCTTCGTCGCACAGCGCGTGGGCATGGACAACATCGGACCCTTCCTTTTTACCGGCCTGCGCTTCCTGCTGGGGGCGCTGGTGCTGATGCCCCTGCTGCTTCTGCAACGGCGATCGCTCGGCCAGGTCCGGGGGCCGGGTTTCGCACACCGGCCACTGTTGCTGGGCGGTGTGCTGATGGGCCTGGCCCTGACTGTGGGCATCAACCTGCAGCAGGTCGGCCTGCTGTTCACCTCGGTGACCAACTCCGGCTTCATCACCGGGCTGTACGTGATCGTGGTCCCGCTACTCGGCCTGTTCATTGGCCAGCGCGCCGGATTGGGCATCTGGCTGGGCGCGCTGCTGGCCGTGTTCGGCATGTTCCTGCTCAGCGTAGGCGAGGACTTCCAAGTGGCCTCCGGCGACTGGCTGCAACTGGCCGGCGCCTTCGTCTGGGGCGTGCACGTGCTGCTGGTGGGCTTCTTCGCCAGCCGCTACGACCCGCTGCGCCTGTCCATCCTGCAGTTCCTGGTCTGCGCCGTGGTCAGCCTGCTGCTGGCCCTGGCGCTGGAGCCGATCGTCTGGGCATCCATCGTCGCCGCCGCGCCGGCCGTACTGTATGGCGGCTGCTTCGCGGTCGCCGTCGGCTACACCCTGCAGGTGGTGGCGCAGAAGGACGCGATTCCCTCCCACGCGGCCATCATCCTGTCACTGGAGGCGGTGTTCGCCGCCATTGCCGGCTGGCTGTTCCTGGATGAAAGCCTGACCCTCAAGAGCTACCTGGGTGCCGCCATCATGCTGGCCGGCATGCTGCTGGCACAGCTCTGGCCGCACCACAAGCCGCAGCAAGCCATCGCCGGTACGGCCGACGCCCGCTAGCGTTCGCGCAGGCGGCGATGCAACGCATCATCGGGGTTCACCCCCCGGTGATGCTTGGCCGCCAGGTAATGCTCGGTGAACAGCTCGAAGTGGTCGCCCAACGCCTCGGCGGCCGCCGAATCCCCGGACACTTCCAGGCACAGCGCCGCCACCTCGGCGGTGCACAGGTGCTCCGCGCGCGTCGAACGGCGCAGCCGGTAGCGTGACAGCTGCTCCGGCTGCAGGCTGAGCACCGGCAGGTGGTCCAGATACGGGCTCTTGCGGAACATCTTGCGCGCCTCGGTCCAGGTGGCATCCAGCAGGATGAACAGCGGTCGCTTGCCGGGCTGCGGCTCCACCGCCTCGACCACCCTGCCCGGCTCGGCATATTCACCGGGGAACACCACGTAGGGCTGCCACTGGGGATCGGCCAGCAACGCTTCCAGGCGTGCATCCACGTCCACCCGCGACCAGCCGTAGGCAAAGGTGTCCGGCACCACGTCGGCGATCAGCCAGCCGGTGTTGGTCGGCTTGAGCGCCTCGATGTCGTGCATCACCAGACACATGCCGGCCTGGGTCGCTACGTGCGGCGTCCAGGGACAAAGGCAGTATGCGGGGGCGACCCGGCAGCGCGGGCAGCGCTCGATGCGCGAGCCGCGCGCGACGAAGGGTTTCAGGCTGCGCGCCAGGCGCTCGGCGCGCAGTCGGGCTACGGCATGCATGGGTGGGGATCGGCTATCGCTGGGTTCGAAGGGCGCGCAGTCTACCAGATGGTGCCGAACGCCCGTTGTCCGCCCGGGTCGAATGAGCGGGTCCGGTCGAGGAGCTGTGCGATGCCTGTCCTGCTGATGGTTCTGCTGCTGGCCGCGTGGTTGCCTGCCCAGGCCGCCACGCCTGCGGAGGAGCGCCTGATCCGCGATTTGCAGCGCATTGCCCGCGACAGCAACCAGGGCACACCGCGGGTGATCAGTCCGGACATCACCGACCAGGGCTTCACCGTGGACGGGCGCACGCTGATCAACCACCTGAGTGTGCGTCCGGCGCATGCCGAACAGATGCGCCGCAATCCGGCCGCGGTGCGGCGCCAGCTGGCGACCAGTGTCTGCACCAATGCCAACTTCCGCCTGCTGCTGTCCCACGGCGCCGTGCTGCGCTACCAGTTCAGCGAGGACGGCAGCAACTGGCCGGTGGCCAGCGAAAGCTTCATGGCCGAGGATTGCGCCGATCGGCAGGAGGGGCGTTAGCCGCGCGGCCAAAAGGCATCGCGGCTGACCGCTCCTGCAGGTCGTGCATCAGTTCGGGCGCAGCACCTGCGGATCGCCCTTGCCGGCCAGGGTCGCCGCTTCCTCGCTGGTCAGCAGTGCGGTACGCGGCATGTTCAGCACCCGGGCGCAGGAGGCCAGCACGTTGGCCCAGGTGCTGCGGTTGGCGAACAGCATGCCGGGCTCGTCGAAGGTGCCGCCGCGGTTGCGGTAGCCCAGCACGCCGCTCAGGCGGGTGTCCGGGAACAGCGGCCAGAGTACCCCGCGCGCCACTTCCGGGCGCATGTGGGTGAGCAGGATGCGCCGCGGGTGACTTTCCGGGAACAGCTGCTCGAACAGCTCGGCGTCGGCCATGGCCTCCAGTTCCCAGGAATCCCTGGGCGCGCGGAAGCGTCCCGGTTCCTGCAGATAGACCAGCCGATAGGCGCAGTCCGCTTCCTTGAGGCGTTGGCAGGCGCGCAGCATCTCGCCCAACTGGTAGCTGCCATTGGCGATCAGCAGCAGCGGATCGTTGCCGGTAACCTCCTCGACGACGATGGCGCCGTCACGGGCCAACTGCTCGGCCTGGGCGCGACTGAAGTAGGTCGGCCGGTCACGCTTGGGAATGACCATGCAGGCCAGTTGGCCACGCGATTGATAGATGCCGGGCAGCAGCGCCAGGGCGCTGTTGTGGTCGGCCGGGAACAGCACCCGGGACACGTCGCTCATCTCGCCCAGCAGCGCCTCGCAGAAGGTGGTGTCCTGGTGCGATTGCTGGTTCTTGCCGTTTTCCCAGGTGTGCGAGGTGGCCACCACCGGGAAGCCCAGCCAGCCGGCGGGGCGGCCGATTTCCTTCTGCTGGCGCGCATAGATCAGGCTCTGGCGCACCGCGCCAAGCATCTTCACGCAGAACGCCTCGTAGCTGGCCACCAGGTTCAGGCCGCCCTGGTTGGCCAGGCAGGCGGAGACCACGGCTTCCTCGTTGAGGGCGGTGATGATCTTGCCGTCCACCGCCTCCAGCTCGCCTTCCGGCTCGCTGACCCGGTGCTTGAGCGCCTTGAGCACACCGCCCAGGCGGTTGCTGGCCAGCTCGTCCGGGTTGCCGACGCGCGGGCGCAGCTGCGGGTTGGCGGCGGTCAGGTCGACGAAGAAGCGATCCAGCGCGGCCATCGGCGAACAGGTGTCGTCGCGGTAGTGCAATTCGGGGATCGTCGGGGTCGCCGGATGGCGCACTGCCAGGGCGTGGTCGCGCTCCAGCGGGCGCTGGCCACGTGCGGCGAACAGCGCGCGGACCTGGTCCAGCTCGTCGAAGGGCACATGCAGCGGCGCGGCATGCGCGTTGAACAGCGCGCGGGCGGCTTCGTCGCGGGATGGGTTGCCCGGCAACGGCAGGTTGTGGGCCGCGTTGCTGGCCGCGCCGTAGAAACCGAAGCCCTTGGTGGTTTCGGCGATGGCATAGGGAATCGGCAGCGGGTAGCGCAGGATGCCCCGGTTCTTCTCGTCCACGCGGCGCGCCAGGCGCTGCTCCATTTCCCACAGAGTGCAGACGAAGGCGGCCGGGTCGCGGCCGTCCAGGCGCATGGGGTCGAAGCCGCAGCGGCGCAGGTGCTGGACGAAGCCTTCCAGGCCCTCGTGGGTGCCCAGCTCGGTGCGCTGCTCGATGCGCCGGCCGTTGGCGATCATCACCGGCAGGGCGGTGCCGCAGTCCTCGGCGCGCCACCAGCGCGGAATCCAGTCGCTGCCGCGCTGCTCTTCGGCGGCGCCGTCGGAGAGGAAGGTCACCAGCGTCTCGCCCGGCAGCGGCATGTGCGCGTACTGCAGCTCGGCAAAGCCCAGGTAGCCGCCCTCGGCGATGCCGCCGGCAGTGTGCGGGTTGACGTGGCTGCCCAGCGGCACGCCCGGCAGGCCCTCGGGGGTCTGCGCATAGCTGTAGAAGTCGGCAGCCAGACGGCTCATGCCCGCCTCGTCGAAGCTGTAGCGCTCGGCCTGCTCGGGGTGCTGGTTGCCCACCAGCAGGTTTATCGCCTCGATGGCGGCCACGCAGTGGCCCTGGCCCATCATCCAGCCGCGGGTCTGGCCGGTCAGCGCGTTCAGGCCCAGATAGCCGGCATAGGCCGGCACCATGTTCAGCGCGCCGCCGGTATGGCCTTCGGGCTGCGCCTTGAAATCGTCCTCGCCCAGCGGCGTACCGTCCAGGCGCACGCGGCGGGCGTAGGTCATGTGCACCACCAGCCACAGCCCGGCGGCGCTCAGCCGGTCCAGGCCCTGCAGCAGCCGGTATACGCTGGCCAGGTCCGGCTGCAGGCCGGCCTGCACCAGCTGATGGGCCATCCGGAAGGCCGCTGCGCGGGTTTCATC
This sequence comes from Pseudomonas sp. RL, assembly GCF_000647775.1. Taxonomy (NCBI): domain Bacteria; kingdom Pseudomonadati; phylum Pseudomonadota; class Gammaproteobacteria; order Pseudomonadales; family Pseudomonadaceae; genus Pseudomonas; species Pseudomonas sp. RL. The sequence continues at coordinate 10,396 of NZ_JBOY01000040.1, forward strand.
GCTGTGCGTGAAGGGACCATAACCCTCGCTCCAGCGGGCGAATTCCGGCTCGTTCCGGGCATGCTCGGCCAGCTCGGCAGGGCTCGGCAGAAGTTGATGCATGGCAACAGGCTCCGTCATCTCGTCAAGTTCGGTTAGTGTAAGGGGCGCCCGCGCCGGAGGGGCTGACATGTATCAAGACCGCCCGGCCTCGCTCCGCACAGACTGTAACCCTGTAGGCAAGGAATAGGTTCACATCATGGCTCTACTCAGTTTTCTCGGCGCCATCCGGCAGGTCACCGGTTCCTGCTACCTGCTGGAAACCCACGAAGGCAAGCGTGTCCTGCTTGAGTGCGGCATGCACCAGGGCAGGCGCGAGGAGGAAAGCAACAACCGGCGAGCCTTTCCCTTTCGTCCGAAAGACATCGACGCGGTGGTGATTTCCCACGCCCATATCGACCATAGCGGACTGCTGCCGCGCCTGACCAAGGAAGGCTATCGCGGCCCGATCTTCGCCACCGAGGCCAGCTGCGCGCTGCTTGAGCTGATGCTGCACGATGCCGCGCACCTGCAGGAAAAGGACGCCGAGTGGGAGAACAAGTGGCGCGCCCGGCGCGGCCAGAAGCCCATCGCCCCGCTGTACACCGGCGATGACGCCGACCAGGTGCTGCGCCAGTGCCGACCGCTGAGCTACCAGCAGAGCGAGGAGGTGGTGCCCGGCGTGCGCCTGACCTTTCACGACGCCGGCCACATCCTCGGCTCGGCCATCGTCCAGCTGGATGTCAACGACCTGGGCCGCACTCGGCGCCTGGTGTTCTCCGGCGACCTGGGCAACGACTGCACGCCGCTGATGCGCAGCCCGGCGGTTCTCGAACAGGCCGACGTGCTGCTGATGGAGTCCACCTACGGCGACCGCGACCACCGCTGCAGCGACGACACGCTCGAAGAATTTCTCGGCGTCCTGCAACAGGCCCACAAGGATGGCGGCAACGTGCTGATCCCGGCCTTCGCCATCGGCCGCACCCAGGACCTGATCTACCACCTGGGGCGCTTCTACCACGAAGGCCGCCTGCCGCAGCAGGCGGTGTTCCTCGACAGCCCGATGGCGATCCGCGCCAACGCCATCTACAGTCGCTACCTCGAACAGCTCGACCCCGTAGAACTGGAGCGCCTGCGTGGCATGGGCGTGCACAAGGTCGCCGATCTGCTGCCGATCCTGCGCTCGACGGCCACGCCCGAGGAGTCCATGGCCATCAACCGAGTGACCAGCGGCGCGATCATCATCGCCGGCAGCGGCATGTGCAACGGCGGACGCATCCTGCACCACTTCAAGCACAACCTCTGGCGCCCGGAATGCCACGTGGTGTTCACCGGCTTCCAGGCGCGCGGCACCCTGGGTCGCGCCATCGTCGACGGCGCCGACCGCGTGCGCCTGCTGCACCAGCAAATCATGGTCAAGGCCAAGGTACACACCCTGGGCGGCTTCTCCGCCCACGCCGGCCAGTCGCAACTGCTGAACTGGGCCAGCCATTTCAGCCAGCGGCCGGAACTGCACCTGGTGCACGGCGAGCTGGAAAAGATGCTGGCCCTACAGGGCGCGCTGCGTCATCGCCTGGGCTGGGAGGCCAGCATTCCCGAACCCGGCGACCGCATCGCCCTTTAACGGCCCCACCCGAATTCGCAACGGAGAGTTTCAATGGCTTTCGAATCGGACGATTACCTGTCCCGCCCGTTCCGCGCCAGCGGCATCGACCTGAGTGCCAAGGTGGATGAACTGACCCGCCTGATCGTGCCCGAGTCCAGTCCCAACCTGGAGCTGTACAAGGGCATGCTCACCACCGTGATGCGCATGGCGCAGGCCGACCGCAACCGCTGGGACGCCAAGATCATGGCCCAGACGCTGCGCGAGCTGGAGCGCTCGTTCAGCGTGCTGGACAAGTTCAAGCGACGCCGCAAGGTCACCGTGTTCGGCTCGGCGCGCACGCCGGTCGACCACCCGCTGTACGCCCTGGCGGTGAAGCTGGGCGAGCTGCTGGCCAAGCGCGACCTGATGGTGATCACCGGCGCCGGCGGCGGCATCATGGCCGCTGCCCATGAGGGCGCCGGGCTGGAAAACAGCATTGGCCTGAACATCACCCTGCCCTTCGAACAGCACGCCAACGCTACGGTGGATGGCACCGACAACCTGCTGTCGTTCCACTTCTTCTTCACCCGCAAGCTGTTCTTCGTCAAGGAAGCCGATGCACTGGTGCTCTGCCCCGGCGGCTTCGGCACCCTGGACGAGGCGCTGGAGGTGCTCACGCTGATCCAGACCGGCAAGAGCCCGTTGGTGCCGGTGATCCTGCTCGACGAGCCGGGCGGTACCTACTGGCAGGACGCCATGGGCTTCATGCAGCGCCAGCTGCTGGGGCATCGCTACATCCTGCCCAGCGACATGCACCTGATGCGCCTGGTGCACAGTGCCGAGGACGCGGTGGAGGAAATCGCCCGTTTCTACGGCAACTACCATTCCAGCCGCTGGCTCAAGGGGCAGTACATCCTGCGCATGAACCACGCCCTGAGCGACGCGGCGCTGGGCCGCCTGCACGAGGAGTTCGCCGACCTGTGCCTGAGCGGCGGCTTCGAACAGCAGGACGGTTGCCAGACCGACGAGGACGACGCCGAGCTGTGCCGCCTGCCGCGCCTGGTGTTCACCTTCAACGCCCGCGACCACGGCCGCCTGCGCGAGCTGCTGGATGTGGTCAACGACAAGGCGAACTGGGCCTGACGGCAGGCCCTCGCTCCCACAGGAACAGAACCGGCACCTTGTGGGAGCGAATTCATTCGCGAGCTTCTGGGCGACTAATCCCCCAGCCGCCACCCCGACGTGATCGGGTAACGCCGGTCACGGCCGAAGCCGCGCTGGGTGATGCGCGGGCCGACGGCGGCCTGGCGGCGCTTGTACTCGTTGAGGTCGACCAGGCGCAGCACGCGCCGCACCGTGTCGGCGTCGAAGCCCTCGGCGATGATGGCGTTGGCCGACAGGTCGTACTCGATGTACAGCTTGAGGATCTCGTCGAGCACCGGATAGGGCGGCAGCGAATCCTCGTCCTTCTGCCCGGGCGCGAGCTCCGCTGACGGCGGCCGGTCGATGACCCGCTGCGGGATGATCTCGCCCTGCCCCAGACTGTTGCGGTACTCGCACAGGCGGAACACCAGGGTCTTGGGCACGTCCTTGAGCACATCGAAACCGCCGGCCATGTCGCCGTACAGCGTGCAGTAACCGACCGCCACCTCGCTCTTGTTGCCGGTGGTCAGCACCAGGCTGCCCTTCTTGTTGGAGATCGCCATCAGCAGCGTGCCGCGACAACGCGCCTGCAGGTTCTCCTCGGTGGTGTCGCGACCCAGCCCGGCAAACACGGGTGCCAGGCCAGCCATGAAGGCCTCGACCATCGGCGCGATGGGCAGCACGCGATAGGTGACGCCCAGGGTGCGCGCCTGCTGTTCGGCGTCCTCCAGGCTCATCTGCGCGGTGTAGTGGTAGGGCATCATCACCGCCTCGACCCGCTCGGCGCCCAGCGCGTCCACGGCCACCGCCAGGGTCAGCGCCGAGTCGATGCCGCCCGACAGCCCCAGCACCACGCCCTTGAAACCGTTCTTGGCCACGTAGTCGCGCACGCCGACCACCAGTGCCTGGTAGACGCTGGCCTCCAGCTCCGGCAGCGGCGCCGGATGGCTCTGGTGCACCGCCACGCCGGTGCCGTCCCAGCGCAGGTCCGCCGGGAACAGGCATTCCTCGTACATCTGCGCGCGCTGGCAGACGCGACCATCGGCATCCACCACGCAGCTGCCGCCATCGAACACCAGCTCGTCCTGGCCACCCACCTGGTTCACATAGACCACCGGCATGCCACCCTCGCGGGCGCGCTGGGCGAGGATCTCCTCGCGCTCGCGCTGCTTGTCGAGGTGGAACGGCGAGGCGTTCAGGCTGAGCATCAGCTGCGCGCCGGCCTCGCGCGCCTGGGCCATCGGCCCGGGGAACCAGATGTCCTCGCAGATGCTGATGGCCACCGGCACGCCCTTGATGTCCACCACGCAGGCCTCGTGGCCCGGCTCGAAATAGCGCTTCTCGTCGAACACCCGGTAGTTGGGCAACTGCTGCTTGTAGTAGGTGGCCAGCAGCTCGCCGTCGGCGATCACCGCCGCCGCGTTGTAGCGCTTGTCGTCTTCCAGCCAGGGATAACCGACCACCAGGTAGATGCCGCGCACCTCGTCGCGCAGGCGGCGCAGGCCCGCCTCGATGCGCAGCTGCATGCTCGAGCGCAGCAGCAGATCCTCCGGCGGATAGCCGCACAGCGCCAGCTCGGGAAACAGGATGACGTCCGCCTGACGCTGGTCGCGGGCGCTGATCGCCGCCTCGATGATGCGTTCGACATTGCCGTGGATATCACCCACGCGCAGGTTCAGCTGGGCCATCACGACCCGCAGGGTTTGGCTCATGGCCGTCTCCATCCAAAGATCCCGGCACCGGCCGGCGCCGTGGCCGGCATTGTCCCGCAACGCCGACCCTGGAAACAACGCACAACGTGGCCATTGGCCGCTGTGCCTGCACCTTCAGCTTGGATACACTTCACGCATTCCGCGTTCATCGAGAAAGTTCATGGGTCTGGTTCGCCTGTTGTTGTTCGTTGCCCTGCTCGTCGCGGCCTTCTGGCTGTGGCGTCGCTACATCCGTCCCGCCCTGCGCGCACAGAAACAGACGCCGCCTTCTCCCGATCCCCGCCCCATGGTGCGCTGCACCCATTGCCAGACGCATGTGCCGCAGTCCCAGGCGCTGGAGGACGGTGACCGCTGGTTCTGCAGCCAGGCCCACCTGGAACAGGATCGCCGTCAGCCGTGATTGCGCTTGGCGTCACGCTTGGCCTTGACCCCGGCCAACGGGCGCTACGCCTGTACCACTTATATCGCCTGAGCGTCGGGTTGCTGCTGGTGCTGCTGATCTCCAGCAACCTGGACGACCGTCTGCTGGACCTGGCCCACGTGCGGCTGTTCCGCTTCGGCAGCTGGACCTACCTGATCATCAACATCGTCGCCACGTTGCTGATCCAACGTGCCCGGGGCAAGCAGTTCTTTGCCCTGGCGCTGCTCGACATCCTGCTGCTGGGGGCGCTGTTCTACGCCGCCGGTGGCATGCCCAGCGGCCTGGCCAGCCTGATGATCATCGCCGTGGCCATCGCCAACCTGCTGCTCAATGGCCGCAGCGGGCTGCTGATCGCCGCCGTGGCCGCGCTGTCCACCGTGCTGCTGACCTTCCAGCTGAGCCTCAGCCAGCCGGCGGCCAGCAGCCAGTTCATCCAGGCCGGCGCGCTGGGCGCCCTGTGTTTCGCCGTTGCGCTCACCGTGCAAAGCCTGGTCCGCCGCCTGCAGATCAGCGAACGGCTGGCCCGCCAGCGCGCCGACGACGTGGCCAACCTGGAAGCGCTCAACAGTCTTATCCTGCAACGCATGCGCACCGGCATCCTGGTGCTCGACCCACAGCATCAGGTGCTGCTGGCCAACCCCGCCGCCACGCAGATGCTCGGCCAGTCAGCCGCCGGCCAGCCCCTGGCGGATATCTGCCCCGAGCTGCTGGAACGCCTTCGCCAGTGGAGCTACAACCCCACCCGCCGCCCGCAGAGCCTGTGCCTCGGCGAGGACGCACGCACCCTGCAGCCGAGCTTCGCCAGCCTGCAACACGGCCAGGCGCTGAACACCCTGGTGTTCATAGAGGACATTTCCGAGATCACCCAGCACGCCCAGGAAATGAAACTGGTCTCCCTCGGCCGCCTGACCGCCGGCATCGCCCACGAGATCCGCAATCCGCTGGGTGCTATCAGCCACGCCGCGCAACTGCTGCTCGAATCCGAGGAGCTGCCGCCGCCCGACCGACGCCTGGCGCAGATCGTCCAGGACCAGTCGCGGCGCATGAACCACGTGATCGAGAACGTGCTGCAGCTGTCGCGGCGCCGCCAGGCCGCGCCGCAGCTGCTGGACCTCAAGTACTGGCTGCACCGTTTCGCCAGCGAATTCCGCCAAAGCGTTACATCCGAACAGCAGTTGCACCTGCAAACCGCCAGCGGCAGCATCCAGACCCGCTTCGATCCCCATCAACTGACACAGATCCTCAGTAATCTGGTGCAGAATGGCCTGCGCTACAGTGCCCGGCACAACCCGCAGGGCCAGGTGTGGATGCGCCTGTACCGTGATCCGGACAGCGACCTGCCGGTGCTGGACGTGCTCGACGACGGTCCCGGCGTGGGCAGCGACCAGCAACTGCACATCTTCGAACCCTTCTTCACCACCGACAGCAAGGGCACCGGGCTGGGCCTGTACATCTCCCGCGAACTCTGCGAGAGCAACCAGGCCCACCTCGCCTACTACCCGCGCCCCGAGGGGGGTAGCTGTTTCCGAATCACCTTTGCCCATCCCCGCAAGATGAGCTGGACGCCAACGCCCAGCCTTAACAACAAGAGCCAGACCAGTCCATGAGTCGCCAGAAAGCCCTGATCGTCGACGACGAACCCGATATCCGCGAGCTGCTCGAGATCACCCTCGGGCGCATGAAGCTCGACACCTGCAGTGCGCGCAACCTCAAGGAAGCCCGCGACTGCCTGGCCCGCGAGCGGATCGACCTGTGCCTGACCGACATGCGCCTGCCGGACGGCACCGGCATGGAGCTGGTGCAGTACATCCAGCAGCGTCACCCGCAGGTGCCGGTAGCCATGATCACGGCCTACGGCAGCCTGGACACCGCCATCAATGCCCTCAAGGCCGGTGCCTTCGACTACCTGACCAAGCCGGTGGACCTGGCTCGCCTGCGCGAGCTGGTGAACACTGCGCTTCGCCTGCAGGCCGCCCCGGCCGAGCGCCCGGTGGACACCCGCCTGCTCGGCGATTCGCCGCCCATGAAGGCCTTGCGCCGGCAGATCGAAAAACTCGCGCGCAGCCAGGCGCCGGTGTACATCAGCGGCGAATCGGGCAGCGGCAAGGAGCTGGTGGCCCGGCAGATCCACGACCTGGGGCCGCGGGCCGACCGGCCGTTCGTGCCGGTCAACTGTGGCGCCATCCCCAGCGAGCTGATGGAGAGTGAATTCTTCGGCCATCGCAAGGGCAGCTTCACCGGTGCCATCGAGGACAAACAGGGCCTGTTCCAGGCCGCCAACGGAGGCACCCTGTTCCTCGACGAAGTGGCCGACCTGCCGCTGGCCATGCAGGTCAAGCTGCTGCGCGCCATCCAGGAAAAGGCCGTGCGCCCGGTGGGTGGCCAGCAGGAGATCGCGGTGGACGTGCGTATCCTCAGCGCCACCCACAAGGACCTGGCCGCCGAAGTCGCCGCCGGACGTTTCCGCCAGGATCTGTACTACCGCCTCAACGTCATCGAACAACGCGTGCCGCCCCTGCGCGAGCGCCGCGAGGACATCGGCCTGCTGGCCGACAGCATGCTGCAGCGCCTGGCCGAAGGCAGCGGCCAGCCCCCGCGCCTGCATCCGGACGCGCTGGAAAAACTGCGCGGCTATCGCTTCCCGGGCAACGTGCGCGAACTGGAGAACATCCTCGAGCGCGCCTACACCCTCTGCGAGGCCGATGCGATCCGCGCCAGCGACCTGCGCTTCGCCGACGCCCCCGCCGCGACGGACCCCGTCGGCGGCAGTCTGACCCAGGTGACCGACCTGGAGGACTACCTGGAAACCATCGAGCGCAACCTGATCCTCCAGGCCCTGGAGGAAACCCGCTGGAACCGCACCGCCGCTGCCCAGCGCCTGGGCCTGACCTTCCGCTCGATGCGCTACCGGCTGAAGAAGCTGGGGCTGGACTGAGGTTCACTCCATTCTGGTGGGGTCGGGTCGCCCGTCGGATCGGCCCTTGAATTGCGCCAAACCAGGCTCATATGGAATGCAGGCCCGGACTGTTCAGCGAGCGGGCCGCATCCCACCGACAGAGGAGGCTCCAGCATGAAATCACTGATGACACGCGGAAACCTGTTCGATGAGTTCTTCAAGGAGTTCGCATCCCCCGGCTACTTCGTCCAGCCGCTGCACGGGGACGCGCTCCCCTCCCCCTCGCAGATCAAGGTCGACGTGAAGGAGACCGCCGAAGGCTACAACGTCGAGGCGGAGATTCCCGGCGTCAGCAAGGACAACATCCAGGTGTCCGTGGAAGGCAACCAGGTCAGCCTGCGCGCCGAGGTCCAGCAGCTCGACGAGCAGAAGGAAGGCGAGAAGGTACTGCGTTCGGAACGCTATTTCGGCTCGGTGTCGCGCAGCTTCCAGCTGCCGGCGGAGATTGACACGAGCCAGTGCAAGGCACGCTACGAGAACGGCGTGCTGAAGCTGAGCCTGCCGAAAAAGCAGAACGGCTCGTCCCAGCAGCTGACCATCGAGTAATCCCTTCCAGGCAGGCGCTTCGATCGGCGCCTGCCGCCTCTCTCGTCCTTCGACGTCCCCTGACCGCTCGGCTCGGGGCGAGCTTCTGCTACCCTGTCGCACCTTTTTTCACGCTGTAGCTGTCCGCCATGAAACTTCCCAAGCTTCCCCTGCGCCTTGCCCCCTATGTGTTCGCCTTTTACATGTCTGGCCTGATGGCTGCGGTGATGACCTGCGTGATCACCGCGCTGAACCGCGGCCTCGGCGCGGGTTACCTGGAAACGGTGCTGAAGGTGTACGCGATGACCATGCCAGTGGCGTTCTGCAGCGTACTGCTGGTACGTCCCATCGTCGGCAAGCTGGTGGAATGGACGGTGCGCAAGTCGTAATGGACAACCCCGGCCTTGCGCCGGGGTGATTCGCTGCTCAGCCCTGGCGGCCTATGGCGCGCTCGATGCCGCGCTTGCAGGCCTGCAGCGCAGCGCGGAAGGCGTCCTGGTGATCACGGGCCCGCACCGTCGGCGCAACCACCGCAATGGCAAACATGCCCAGGTAGGTATCCACCGCCATGGCGCAGGAACTGATGCCGGGCACCACCTCATCGAACCCGCTGGCCCAGCCTTGGGCGCGTATGGCGCCCAGCCGCGCTCGCCACTCCACGTTCATGTCGCCGACCAGCGCTTCCACGCATTCAGGCGCTTCCAGGGCGAGCAACACCTGGCCGGAGGCGGTCTGCACCGCCGGGCCATGGGCGCCGATGGGTACCACCACCCGCAACTCCCGCTCGGCCACGATGCGCTCGATGATCTGCACCTGATCGTAGGAACGCCGGCACAGGCAGACCGTTTCGCCCAACTGGTCGGAGAGCTCCACCAGCAGGGGCCGGGTGTGGCTGATGATGTCGCACTGGGTCTTGTTGATCAGGTGCCCCAGCGCCGGGCCCAGGCGAAAGCCGCCGGCGGGTCCCATGGGCTCGACCAGCAGTTCCTCCTGCAGCGCGTTGATGATGCGCTGCACCGTGGAGCGCGGCAGCCCCACGCGCTGGGCGATGGCGGCCAGGCTGAGCCCCTGCGGGTTTTCGCCGAGGGCGCGCATGATGGCTGCGGAGCGTGCGATGACCTGGATCCCAGACTGCCGGCCGCAGTCCGAGGCCTCATCGGAAACATTCATGCTGGTTCACATACGGGTACTGATAGGGCGCCTACTGTAATAACCCTTCAGGCGTTCCGGCAAACCCTCGGCGCAGAGCAGGCGGTTGACGCTCGGCCATCCGGATCATTAAATTCCGCATCATGATACAGCGACCTGCATAGTGATACTATGCTTGCGCCTCGGCGCTGCGATGTGAAGGAGCCGAAATGACCCGCCTGCTTTTCTCCGCCTCCCTGGCCACCACGTTGCTCGCGCCGTCGGCGTTCGCGCTGGACCTGTCCGCTGCCCTGGGCACCACCGCGCAGGGCGAGCTGACCTATCGCCTGGGCATGTCCCGGGACTGGAATCGGCAATGGCTGGCCAGCGAAACGGGGTCCCTGACCGGCTATTGGGATGCCGGCTACACCCACTGGTCAGCCGGCGAGCACCGCGCAGCGCATACCCTGTCCTTCAGCCCGGTGTTCGTCTACCAGTTCACCGGCGAAGGCGCCCGCCCGTTCATCGAAGCGGGTGTGGGTGTCTCGCTGTTTTCCAGCACCCGGGTCGGTCACCGCAACATGAGCTCGGGCTTCCATTTCGAAGACCGCCTGGGCGCCGGCGTGCAGCTGGCCAGCGGTACCCGTCTGGGCGTGCGGGCCATCCACTACTCCAACGCCGGCTTGAAGATGCCCAACGAGGGCATCGAGAGCTACGCGTTGTTCATCAGCCAGCCGCTGTAACGGCGTACGGCCGCGACGCGAAGCTGGCTATTTCGGTGCAGTGATTAGGCGCACAATAATTCGCACGCAAACAGATCAGCCGCCACGGATCGCCAATGAGAGCAAAGGCTTCACCCTTCTTCTGGGTCAGCTTCGCCATGGTCGTGGGTGTGATGGGCACCGCGCTCATCAGCCCGCTCTACGCCCTTTACCAGGACGCCTGGCAGCTCAAGGCCAGCGATATCTCGCTGATCTATGTGATCTACATGGCCGGCGCGCTCTGTGGCCTGCTGTTTCTGGGGCGCCTGCCCGATCGCCTGGGCTTTCGCCCCATGCTGCGGCTGGGGCTGATCCTCGCCCTGCTGGGCACCCTCATCACCCTCGCCGCCTGGGACCTGGTCAGCCTGTGCGCCGGGCGTTTCGTGGTCGGCATCGCGTCCAGCCTGCTGACCACCAGCGCCACGCTGGGCCTGGCCCGGCTGGTGCCGGCGCACCGCAAGCCGCGCCTGGCGATGATCACCAGCATCGTGATGGTGTTCGGCTTCGGCCTGGGGCCGCTGGTGGGCGGCCTGTTCGGGCAGTGGGTGCCACATCCGCTGATCACCACCTACCTGCCCACCCTGGTGCTGTGCAGCCTGGCCCTGGCCATCTTCCTCCGCCTGGAAGTGCCTGATGATGCCGGCCAGCCCTTCCAGTGGCGATACGCCCTGCCGCGGCTGACCTGGCCCGCCCCCAGCGCTTCCTTCGCCTTCATCCTCACCAGTTGCCTGGCCTTCCTGGCCTTCGCCAGCTTCGGCCTGTACGCGTCCCTGTCGCCGCTATTCCTTGACCAGCTGGTGCCCTGGCACGGCCCGGTGGTCAGCGGCACCGCCATCGCCGCGATCCTGTTCGGCTCGGCGTTTACCCAGATTCTCAGCGGGCGCTTGTCCACCCACTGGGGCGGCAGCCTGGGTTTGGTCGCACTGGGCGTGAGCAATCTTCTGCTGATGGCGAACCTGTGGGCGGGATCGGCCAGTCTGTTTGCCTTGGGTGTGGCGCTCACCGCCATCGGCCACGGCCTGAGCCAGCTGGCCGGCATGAACATGGTGGGCCGCATCGCCACGCCGGATACCCGCGCCGGCCTGTTTTCCAGCTACCTGGTGATCGGTTACATCGGCAGCATGGTGCCGATGATGGGCATCGGCTGGATTGCCGACCATTGGGGCATGAGCGCCGCCCTGTGCACCTTCTGCACCTTTGCCACGCTGATCGCGGTGACCGTCGCGCTGCTCTTCCAGCGGCATCCGCTGATGCAGCCGCCTCGTGAGTGACGGCCCCTCGGCCGCCAGGCAAAGCATCATGCAAGCCGCATCGGCGGCCGGCCGGAAAGCGCCGACCGCCCCTGCGGTTACGCCGACAGCTTCTGGCTGAAGGTGTCGGCAGGGTGGCCGACGTCCATGCGGTCGGCGTTCATCACCTTGTCCCAGGCCTTCACGAACTCGCGCACGAAGAACGCGTTGCCATCGGCCGAGCCGAACACCTCGGCCTGCGCGCGCAGCTCCGAGTGGGCACCGAAGATGAGGTCCACGCGGGTTCCCGTCCAGGTGGGCTGGTGGGTCTTGCGGTCCCGGCACTGGAAGCGGTTCTTGTGCTCGGTCGCCATCCATTCGTTCTTCATGTTCAGCAGGTTGACGAAGAAGTCGTTGGACAGCGTGCCGACCCGCTGGGTGAACACCCCCTCCGAACCGCCGTCGGCGTTGGTGCCCAGTACCCGCATGCCGCCGACCAGCACGGTCATTTCCGGGACGCTGAGACGCAGCAGCTGCGCCTTGTCGACCAGCGCCTCCTCCGGGGACATGAAGTTGGCCTCGTGGTCGTAGTTGCGAAAGCCGTCGGCGACCGGGCGCAGGGCCTCGAAGGACTTGGCGTCCGTCCACTCCTCCAGGGCATCCATGCGCCCCGGGGTAAACGGCACCTTGATATCGACGCCGCCATCCCGCGCCGCCTTTTCCACCGCGGCACAGCCGGCGAGCACGATCAGGTCGGCCATGGAGACCTTCTTGCCACCGGTTGCCGAGGCGTTGAACTCGGCCTGCACCTGCTCCAGCTTCTGCAGCACACTGGCCAGCAGCGGCGGATTGTTCACTTCCCAGTCCTTCTGCGGCGCGAAGCGGATCCGCGCGCCGTTCGCGCCGCCGCGCTTGTCCGAGCCACGGAACGTGGCGGCCGACGCCCAGGCGACCGACACCAGCTGCGGCACGCTGAACCCCAGGCCCAGCAGCTTCTGCTTGAGCGCCTCGATATCCGCCTCATCCATCAGCGGGTGGTCGCACTCGGGAATCGGGTCCTGCCAGATCAACTGTTCCTGGGGCACCAGCGGCCCGAGGTAGCGACCACGCGGCCCCATGTCCCGGTGGGTGAGCTTGAACCAGGCCCTGGCGAAGGCGTCGGCGAACTCGTCCGGGTTCTGGAGAAAATGCCGGGAAATCTTCTCGTAGATGGGGTCCTCACGCAGCGCCAGGTCCGTGGTGAGCATGGTCGGCTTGCGCTTCTTGTTGGGGTCGAACGGGTCGGGCATGATCGCCGGCGCGTCCTTGGCTTCCCACTGTAAGCAGCCCGCCGGGCTCTTGGTCAGCTCCCATTCGAAATTGAACAGGTTCTCGAAGAAGTAGTTGGACCAGCGCGTCGGGGTCTGGCTCCAGATCACTTCCACACCGGAGGTGATGGTGTCGGCGCCGATGCCGGTCTGGAACTTGCTGCGCCAGCCCAGGCCCTGATCCTCGATCACCGCCCCTTCCGGCTCCGGCCCCAGCATGGACGGATCGCCCGCGCCGTGGGTCTTGCCGAAGGAGTGACCACCCGCCACCAGCGCCACGGTTTCGTAATCGTTCATGGCCATGCGCGCAAAGGTTTCGCGAATGTCGATGGCCGCGGCCCTGGGATCGGGCTTGCCGTTCGGGCCCTCGGGGTTCACATAGATAAGCCCCATCTGCACCGCCCCCAAACCCGGGTGTAGCTGGCGCTCGCCGCTGTAACGCTCATCGCCCAGCCAGGTGCCCTCCGGCCCCCAGAACAGTTCTTCCGGTTCCCAGGTGTCGGCGCGACCACCGGCGAAGCCGAAGGTCTTGAAGCCCATCGACTTCAGCGCGACGTTGCCGGTCAGCACGAACAGGTCGGCCCAGGAAATGTTTCTGCCGTACTTCTGCTTGATCGGCCAGAGCAGGCGGCGCGCCTTGTCCAGCGAGGCGTTGTCCGGCCAGCTGTTGAGCGGCGCGAAGCGCTGCTGCCCGCCACCGGCGCCGCCGCGCCCATCGGTGATCCGGTAGGTGCCGGCGCTGTGCCAGGCCATGCGGATGAACAGGCCGCCGTAGTGACCGAAATCCGCCGGCCACCAGTCTTGGGAATCGGTCATCAGCGCGTGCAGGTCAGCGATAACCGCGTTCAGGTCGAGGGAGTTGAAAGCCGCCGCGTAGTCGAAGTCCCCGCCGTAGGGATTGGAGCGCGGCGAGTGTTGGTTCAGCGGGGTCAGGCTCAGGTTTTCCGGCCACCAGTCGCGATTGCCGCGGTGCCCCTTGTGCGGCTTTTCCTGGCCAAACGGGCAACCGCTTCCCGCGGCATTTCCTCCGGTTTCTACGTTCATGGATTCATCCTCCGCTCGGGATGCAAAGCGCATTGGTGATGTAGCGCGTAGGAAAAACCTAGCACTCGGTGCGGGAGGACGATTGGAGCAGCGCTTAATGGCGCTGATAAACACGCTGCATGGAACGGAAACGACTCCGGCCTTCTGGACATGATCAAGACTCGCGACCTGCTGGGTTGCCAATCAGGAACCAGGGTCTACAGGACTGTGATGTTGGAGGGCCGGGAAGAACGGGGTGGCAGCTGTCAGCTGGGTAGTCCCCTTTGCCACTTGCAGGGAAATTGCGCCTTGGGCCGCCCTCCGTATCCCAAAGGATACGGGATCGACCACTAGCTGACGGCCAGTATCGTTTAACCACCGTAATCTGTAGGGCGGGAGGAAAATAAATCTGTCCCCGTTTTTTGACCGCCCGTTCCCTGACAATGCGTCAGGGACGTAAGCGAAAATCCGTTGCTGGCTCGATGCATTGACCGGCTGCTCCCGGTCAGAGCTTGAAGAAGCTCACCTTGTCGGTCAGACGATTGGCCAGGGTCGCCAATTCATGGCTGGAGACCGCCATCTGTTCGGAGCCGGCCGACGTTTCCAGGGTGGCGCTGTGTATATGCGTTATATGCCGATTGACCTCTTCGGCGACCGCGCTCTGTTCTTCTGCGGCACTGGCGATATGGGCGTTCATATCGTTGATGGCGGTCACCTCGCTCCGGATCTTGTTCAGCGCCTGTTCAGCCTGATTGGTCTGTTCGACGGTCTGCTGCGCCAGTTGACGGCTATGGTGCATCACCTCGGCGGCTTTGCCGGCATTCTCCTGCAGCGTGCCGATCATGCCGCGAATTTCACGGGTGGAATCCTGGGTGCGGTTGGCCAACAAACGAACCTCGTCGGCCACCACGGCAAAGCCACGGCCATGTTCACCGGCCCTGGCGGCCTCGATGGCGGCGTTGAGTGCGAGCAGGTTGGTCTGCTCGGCGATGGCGGTAATCACCTCGATGATTTTCTCGATGCCCACGCTGTCGCTGGACACCTGCTGCACACTCTCGGCGGAGCGTTCCAGCGTACGCGCCAGGTTCTGGATCGCACTTGCCGTCTCGCTGACGACCTGGTTGACGGTGGCCACTTCGTGATCGGCGTTGCGCGTGGCGGACGCCGCACGGGTGGCATAACTGGCCACTTCATTGACGGTGGCGGCCATCTGATTGATGGCGGTGGCGATCTGCTCGGCCTCGCTGGACTGCAGGCGGATCTGATGGTTGTTGCGGTCGGAGGTGGTCAGCAACTGGTCCGAGGCCGAGGTCAGCTCACCGGCGGCACCGCGTACCTGGGTGATGGTATCGATCAGGCGCTTGACCATGTCCTGCAGGGCCCCCATGACGCTGTGCGGGTAGCGCGTCTGGATGCGCTGGCCCAGCTCGCCATCGGCCAGGCGGCGAATGACCTCGGCCACCTGATGCGGTTCGGCGCCCAGGGTGGATTTCAGCTTGTTGATGATCAGCAGCGAGACGCCAACGCTCAGCAGCACCGCCGCCGCGGTGACCAGAAGGATCAGCATGCCAAAGCCACCAGCGGCGTTGCGCACGGCGTCAATGTCCTTGCCGATGTCCTGTTCCTGATGATCGATGAAGGCATTGATGCGCTTGAGCCATTCGCTGTAGGCCGGCGAGGCCTGTGCCATCAGCAGGCGCTTGGCCGAGTCGGCATCGCCCTGGCGGCGCAGGCTGATCACCTGCTCGGTCAAGGCCAGGGTGCCGCGCTCGATCTCCTGGATGGCGTTCAACAGGCGCTGTTCGGTGGCGGTTGGCGCTTGTGCACGCAGCAGGCGGTCCATGGCCTGGGCGGAATCCTGATAGAAGTCCTTGAGTCGCTGGATCTCCGCCAACTGGCGGTTCAGCGCCGCGTCGCTATCCACCAGAACCGCATCGCGAATGGCGATGGCGCGGTCATGCACACTGCCGCGGAAGTTGATGGCATAGCGCTGTTTGAGCGTGGCCCCTTCGCTGACCGAGGTCAGGGTCTCGTCGATGAAGCCGACGCGCTGCACACCGATAAAAGTGATCAGGACCATTAGCGACAGAACCAGCCCGAATCCAAGGCTCAGGCGTTGCGCGATGCTCAGTTGCGACATGAATCGACTCTCTTGCCCATCGGGGCTGCGTTCGCCGGGAGCCTCGGCAGGTATTGAGTGCTCTCCGGGCGAATCCTATACAGACTAATATTTTTGTACAACTATTGACCCTGAGCCCAGCGGGCAGCGAGATCTACTCGTCACCCATCGCCAGCGTGGAGTCCGCCCAGCCGTACGCCACAGCCTGGTCGAGAGCCTTGTGGGCGTTGTCGAGCCAGGCCGGGTGGGCGTTGTAGAGGTTTGTGAGGGTGCGCTTTTCCGACAGCGGCCATGGGCACGCCCGGAATCGAACCGGGATATACCCAAACGCCTACCTGAAACAACGGGCAACTGTGGAGCCGGCAGAAACGTCCGCGCACAAAAAAACCGGCTCGAGGGCCGGTTTCTCTGGGGTTCCGCGCTTATCCGGGGTTACTCAGGGGTAAGCGGGAGAAGGGTTCTGGTGCCGGAAACAGGAATCGAACCTGCGACCTTCGCGTTACGAGTGCGCTGCTCTACCTACTGAGCTATTCCGGCGGCGGCGCGTAAGCTAGCACTCCGGTCGCGACGAAGCAACCAGCGCAGCGGCTCTGCGCGCGGTCATCCGTGCACCGTCTGTGGATGCGGCCGTTCGCGGCGATTGTCGATCCGGCGGCGTATCCATTTCTCCAGCTCGGAGCCGATCAGGACCAGCGAGCCGGCGGCGATCACCCGTGCCCATTCGCCGGCATCCAGCGCGGCCGAGCCGAATACCTTCTGCAGGGGCGGCGCGTAGGTGTACAGCAGTTGCAACGGCACGCAGGCGGCGATGCTGACCAGCACCCAGGGGTTGCCCAGCAGCCCCTGGCGGTTGAGTACCGAGGCGAACAGCGAGCGGCTGCACAGCAGGTAGAACATTTCGCTGGCCACCACCACGTTGACCGCCATGGTGCGGGCCACTTCCAGCTCGCTGCCGCGCTGCAGTTCCCAGAGGAACAGCCCCAGCGCGCCGATCATCATCAGCACCGAGACCATGATCACCCGCCAGACGAACAGGCCGGAAAGCAGCGCCTCGCTCGGGCTGCGTGGCGGGCGGCGCATCAGCCCGGGTTCGGCCGGCTCGGCGGCCAGCGCCAGGCTCAGGGCGCAGGAGGTGACCATGTTGATCCACAGCACCTGGGCCGCGGTCAGCGGCAGCGCCAGCTGAAAGAGGATGGCGGCGACCACCACCAGCGCTTCGCCGCCATTGGTGGGCAGCATGAAGAGGATGAACTTCTTCAGGTTCTCGTAGATGGCGCGCCCCTCGCGCACGGCGTTGACGATGGTGGCGAAGTTGTCGTCGGCGAGCACCACATCACCGGCTTCCTTGGCCGCCTCGGTGCCCTTGTGGCCCATGGCCACGCCGACGTCGGCGCGCTTGAGCGCCGGTGCGTCATTGACGCCGTCGCCGGTCATCGCCACCACCTCGCCGCTGGCCTGCAGGGCCTGCACCAGGCGCAGCTTGTGGGCCGGGCTGGTGCGCGCGAAGACGTCGATCTCACCCACGATCTTGCGCAGCGCCTGGTCGTCGAGCATCTCCAGCTCGGCGCCGGTCATCGCCGGCCGGCCGACGCCGATGCCCAGCTGCGCGCCGATGGTGCGCGCGGTGTCGGCATGGTCGCCGGTGATCATCTTGACGCGGATGCCGGCGCGCTGGCATTCGGCGACCGCCTCGATGGCCTCGCTGCGCGGCGGGTCAATGATGCCAACCAGCGCGAGCAGGGTGAAGCCGCGCTCCATGTCCTCGAAGCCGAGCTGGCGTTGCGTCGGGTCCACCGCCTTCTCGGCGATCACCAGCATGCGCAGGCCGTGGGCGGCGGTGTCGGTGAACATGCGTCGCCAGTAGTCGGGGTCGAGCGGCTGCTCGCCGTCCCGCACGCGCTGGCGGTCGCACATTTCCAGGATGCGCTCCGGCGCGCCCACCACGTGGATGCTGGCGCCGTCGGCGCCGTGGTGCAGGCTGGCGGTGAAGCGGTGCTCGGAGGCGAACGGGATGGCGTCGCTGCGCGGCGTGGCGGCGGCCTCCTCGGCCAGGTCCAGGCCGGCCTTGCCGGCCAGCACCAGCAGCGCGCCCTCGGTGGGATCGCCTTCGATGCGCCAGTCGCCGTCGACCTCCAGCAAGCGGGCGTGGTTGCATAGCAGGCCGGAGCGAATCGCCGCCTGCAGCACCGGCTCGGCGCGCGGTTCCAGCGCAACCCCGTCACGGCTGAAGCTACCCAGCGGCGCATAGCCGACACCTTCGACGCTATACACGGCCTCGGCGCTGACCACCCGCTGCACGGTCATCTCGTTACGGGTCAGGGTGCCAGTCTTGTCGGAGCAGATCACCGTCACCGAACCCAGCGCCTCGACAGCCGGCAGGCGCCGGATAATGGCGTTGCGCCGGGCCATGCGCTGCACGCCGAGCGCCAGCATCACCGTCATGATCGCCGGCAACCCCTCGGGAATCGCCGAGGCGGTCAGCGCCACCGCCATGATGAACATGTCGCCCGGCGGGTGACCGCGCCACAGCACGCCCAGCACGAAGGTGGCGGCCACCAGGCCGAGGATGACCACCGCCAGCCAGCGCCCGAAGCGGTCGATCTGCCGCAGCAGCGGCGTGGACAGCTGCTGCACCCGCGCCAGCAGGCTGTTGATGTGGCCCAACTGGGTGTGCGCGCCGGTGGCCACCACCAGCCCGCGCCCCTGGCCGTTGACCACCAGGGTGCCCGACCAGGCCATGCTGAAACGGTCGCCAAGCGGCGCCTGGTCGACCACCGGCTCGGGATCCTTGTCCACCGGCAGGGACTCGCCGGTGAGTGCCGCTTCCTCGATGCGCAGGTTGCGCACCTCCACGAGGCGCAGGTCGGCAGGCACCTTGTCGCCGGCATTGAGCAGCACCACATCCCCCGGCACCAGCCCTTCGGCACTGATTTCCCGGGCGTGCCCATCGCGCAGGACCGTGGCGTGGGCGGTGAGCAGCTGACGGATGCTGGCCAGGGCGTTCTCGGCGCGGCCCTCCTGGATAAAGCCGATCACCGCGTTGATCAGCACCGCCGCCACGATCACCCAGGTATCGACCCAATGGCCGAGCAGCGCGGTGATCGCCGCCGCGCCCAGCATCAGGTAGAGCAGCAGGTTGTGAAACTGGCGCAGGAAGCGCATCAGCGGGCCGAGGCGGCGACCCTCCGGCAGGCGGTTGGGGCCATACTGGCGCAACCGTGCTTCGGCTTCGGCGCTGCTCAGGCCTGAGCGCTCGGCCCGCAGGCGGGCGAAGCAGGTCTCGCTATCCTGGGCATGCCAGGCGGGGGGCATCTCGCTCATCGTCGTCCTCGCGCGCGGGGCCGCGACCACTTGGCCGGCCCGGGGAATCCATGCCGGGCAAGTCTGGATGAAACGGGCGATGCAGGGCCAGCCGCCAAGCCGTTTCAAGGGATTTCCCCGGTTGAGCGGCGCAGAGCTCCCGGCTATCGTTGCGCCACCGTTGGCCTTGAGAGTTCTTCATGTACCCATCGTCCCGCCTTGCCCTTTTCCGAGACCCGGCCGCGCACCCCGCGCCCGGCGCCTGGCGGAGCGGTGGCGATGCGTAGCGGCGCGGTCTTCCCCTGGCGCGGCGACAACCGCTTCGAATTGCTGGTGGACGGCGCCCGCTTCTTCCCGCGCATGCTGGACGCGATCGCTGCCGCACAGCGGCAGGTGGAGCTGGAGCTGTACCTGGTCGAGGACGGCAAGTGCTTCGACCAACTGCGCACCGCGCTGGTCGACGCGGCGCACCGCGGGGTACAGGTGCGCTGCCTGTTCGATTCATTCGGCTGTCTGAAGCTCAGCCCCGCCAACCGCCAGGCGCTGGTGGACGCCGGCGTGCAGCTGCGCCTGTACAACCCGGTGCGCTGGCGGCGCGGCCTGCGCAACCTGTTCCGCGATCACCGCAAGATCCTGCTGGTGGACGACCTGGTGGGGTATGTGGGCGGCACCGGCGCCACCGACGAGTTCTGGAACCCCGATCAGCCGCAGGACAGCTGGCACGAGGTAATGGTGGAAATGCACGGGCCGCTGCTGGGTGACTGGCGCAGCCTGTTCGAGTACCAGTGGCGCTGCTGCGGTGAGCGCCGTTTCTGGCGCCCCGTCGAACCGCTGCAACCGGCGCGCCTGCCGCCGCCGCCAGCCAAGCGCCGAGGGTTGGGCCGACTGGCCTATGCCGCCGCCCGCCAGCACCGCGACATCCTGCGTGCGCTGCTGCGCAGCCTGGGGCAGTCGCGCCGCCAGGTGCTGTTCGCCACGCCCTACTTCCTGCCGACCCGCAAGGTGCGCCGGGCGCTTATGCGCGCCGCGCGGCGCGGCATCGACGTGCGCCTGCTGCTCACCGGGCAGCGCACCGATCATCCGGCGGTGCGCTACGCCGGACACCGCTACTACCCGCGCCTGCTGCGCGCGGGAGTACGCATCTTCGAGTACGAGCCGCGCTTTTTGCACGCCAAGATGGTGCTGGTGGACGACTGGGTGAGCATCGGCTCGTGCAATTTCGACCACTGGAACCTGCGCTGGAACCTGGAGGCCAACCTGGAGGCGTTCGATCCGTCGCTGTGCCAGGCGGTGGCACAGTGCTTCGAGCAGGACTTTGCACAGAGCAAGGAGATCACCCTCGTCGATTTCCAGAACCGTCCGCTGCCCCTGCGCCTCTACCAGCGCTTGTGGGGCTGGCTGGACCGCATCGTCATCAACCTGCTCGACCAGCGCCGGGACTGAGGCCCACCTTTCGGCAGGGATGGAGCGCACCGGCAGGCGTCTATGCTCGCTGCGACTTTTCCGACGAGGCTCGTCATGCGCCGTTTCCTGTCCCTTGCCCTGCTTCTGCTGCTGGCCGGCTGCTCGACCCCGGGCGCCTTCTTCGGCCCCACCAACGGGCCCATCTACCTGTCGCGGGACAGCGACCCTACCCTCGCCCTCATCCATGTCTATCGCCCGGCCAGCGACTGGGCCCGCCAGGAACTGGAAGCGCCGGGCGTGTTTCTGGACAACCGGCGGATCGGCCGGCTGCCGAGCGACAGCTACATGAGCCTGCTGGCCCAGCCCGGCAGCTACAAGATCGAAATGCGCCGCCCGCTGTTCGGCCTGCACTGGACCCTGCTCGCCGACGGTCCCTTCGATTTCAACCGCATCGCCAGCTTTACCCTGGAGGTGGAACCCGGCAAGCAGTACTTCCTGCGCTACGACGAGCTCAACCTGCCGGCCCACCACGTGGACCAGACCGAGCAGGGCGACGGCCCGCTGCGCCTGGTGGGCGAAAGCCTGGCGCGCCAGGAAATCGTCTTCACCAACCGCATCCAGCCCGACCGGGACATCCAGCTGACCGCCGAGCACGAACGCCCGCAACGCAGCTTCTGGCAGAGAGTCGGCGAGGCGCTGGACAAGATCGGCATCTGACCCGCGCCTCCACGCGCAGCGGAACCTGACAACGGCCACTAGGCTGTAGCTGCCGGCGACTGATCGCCAGCCATTTTCCGTCAGGAGGACCGTTCATGGCCGCCAAGAAGATTCTCATGCTGGTCGGCGACTACGCCGAAGACTACGAAACCATGGTGCCCTTCCAGGCGCTGTGCATGGTCGGACACATCGTGCATGCCGTATGCCCGGACAAGGTCGCCGGCGAGACCGTGCGTACCGCGATCCATGATTTCGAGGGCGACCAGACCTACAGCGAGAAGCCCGGGCACAACTTCACCCTCAACGCCGATTTCGCCGAAGTCGAGGCGGCGGCCTATGACGCGTTGCTGATCCCCGGCGGCCGTGCGCCGGAGTACCTGCGCCTGAACCCTGAAGTGCTGCGTCTGGTGAAAGCCTTCGCCGACGCCGACAAGCCCATCGCCGCGGTTTGCCATGGCGCCCAGGTGCTGGCTGCCGCCGGCGTGCTCAAGGGCCGGACCTGCAGCGCCTATCCCGCCTGCGCCCCGGAGGTCCGTCTGGCCGGCGGCGAGTATGTCGAACTGCCGGTGGACGCGGTGCATGTGGATGGCAACCTGGTCACCGCGCCGGCCTGGCCGGCCCATCCCGCCTGGCTGGCGCGTTTTCTCGAGGTGCTGGGGACGCGCATCGAGCTGTGATCGCCCCAACGAAAAAGCCCGGCACAGGGCCGGGCTTCTTCGCAACAGCAGACGACTGCTTACTTCACTTCCACCACCTGGGCTTCGGCGATCTTCTTCTGCCAGATCGCCGGGCCGGTGATGTGCACTGACTCGCCCTGGGTGTCGACCGCCACGGTGACCGGCATGTCCTTCACGTCGAACTCGTAGATGGCTTCCATCCCCAGTTCCGGGAAGGCGATGGTCTTGGCGCCCTTGATGGCCTGGGCCACCAGGTAGGCGGCACCGCCCACGGCCATCAGGTACACGGCCTTGTGGTCCTTGATGGCGTCGATGGCGATCGGGCCGCGCTCGGACTTGCCGATCATGCCCAGCAGGCCGGTGGCCTCGAGGATCTGGCGGGTGAACTTGTCCATGCGGGTCGCGGTAGTCGGGCCGGCCGGGCCAACCACCTCGTCACGCACCGGATCGACCGGGCCGACGTAGTAAATGAAGCGACCCTTGAGGTCCACCGGCAGTTGTTCGCCCTTGTTCAGCATGTCGACCATGCGCTTGTGGGCGGCGTCGCGGCCGGTGAGCATCTTGCCGTTGAGCAGCAGGGTTTCGCCCGGCTTCCAGCTCTGCACTTCTTCCGGGGTGATGGTGTCCAGGTTGACGCGACGGGCGCTCGGGCCGGCTTCCCAGACGATTTCCGGGTAGGCGTCCAGGTCCGGGGCTTCCAGCTTGGCCGGGCCGGAGCCGTCCAGCACGAAATGGGCGTGACGGGTGGCGGCGCAGTTGGGGATGATGCACACCGGCAGCGAGGCGGCATGGGTCGGGTAGTCCATGATCTTCACGTCGAGCACGGTGGTCAGACCGCCCAGGCCCTGGGCGCCGATGCCCAGCTTGTTGACCTTCTCGAACAGCTCCAGGCGCAGCTCCTCGATACGGTTCTGCGGGCCGCGGGCCTGCAGTTCGTGGATGTCGATCGGGTCCATCAGGACTTCCTTGGCCATCAGCGCAGCCTTCTCGGCGGTACCGCCGATACCGATGCCCAGCATGCCCGGCGGGCACCAGCCGGCGCCCATTTCCGGCACGGTCTTCAGCACCCAGTCGACGATCGAGTCGGACGGGTTGAGCATGGCCATCTTGGACTTGTTCTCGGAGCCACCGCCCTTGGCGGCCACGTGGATTTCCACGGTGTTGCCCGGCACCACCTGGTAGTGGATCACCGCCGGGGTGTTGTCCTTGGTGTTCTTGCGGGCACCGGCCGGGTCGGCCAGCACCGAAGCGCGCAGCACGTTGTCCGGGTGGGTGTAGGCGCGACGCACGCCCTCGTTGATCATGTCGTCCAGGCTCATGGTGGCGCCGTCCCAGCGCACGTCCATGCCGACCTTGGCAATCACGGTGACGATGCCGGTGTCCTGGCAGATCGGACGATGACCGGTGGCGCACATGCGCGAGTTGATCAGGATCTGGGCGATGGAGTCACGGGCGGCCGGCGACGCTTCGCGCAGGTAGGCCTCGTGCATGGCCTGGATGAAGTCGGTGGGGTGGTAGTAGGAGATGTACTGCAGGGCGTCGGCGACGCTCTGGATCACGTCATCCTGTTTGATCACGGTCATGGGTGCGCTCCTCTTTAAAGACGGGAACATCGAAGGAAGCGCCGGACCAGGACCGGCGCACCAGCAAAAAAGGCGCGGCAGTATAGCGCGGCCGACGAAAGTGCGGACAGCCGCGCGGCCTCGACCTTGGTCGCTCGGTCCGATAGTCAGAATCGATTGGCCGACGGACCGTACCGTCATACAGTCGCGGCTCCTTCAGCTCTCTTTCCACGTCATGCCCGAACTCTCTGTTGGCGACCGGCACTGGTCGGTAGAGCCCGGTTGCAACCTGCTTGATGCCCTGCTCGAGGCCGGCCAATCCGTGGCGCACAGCTGCCGCGCCGGCAGTTGCGGCGCCTGCCGGGTGCGCTGTCTGTACGGCGAACCGCTGGACGCCCGGCCCGACGCCCTGCCGGCCAGCGAGCGCGCCGCCGGCTGGCGACTGGCCTGCCAGTGCCGGGTGAGCGAGGACCTGGGCGTCGAGCTGTTCGATCCGGCCCAGCAGACGCTGGCGGCCGAGGTGGTCGGCCACGACTGGCTGGCCCCCGAGGTGCTGCGCCTGCGTCTCGCAGCCGAGATCCCGCTGCGCTACCAGGCCGGCCAACACCTGCTGCTGTGGCATGACCACAGCCTTGCCCGCCCCTACTCGCTGGCGAGCCTGCCGGGGGAGGATGCGTTCCTGGAGTTTCATATCGACTGCGCGGGCAGGGGCGGCTTCTGTGACTACGCGCGCCGGCTGCGTCCGGGCGATCCCCTGCGCCTGAGCGGCCTGCAGGGCGGCGCGCTGCGCTATGAACCGGAATGGCAGGAGCGTCCGCTGTGGCTGCTGGCCACCGGCACCGGCCTGGCGCCGCTGTGGGCGATCCTGCGCGAAGCCCTGCGCCAGGGACACGCCGGCCCGATCCATCTGCTACACCTGGCACGCTCGTCGACGGAGCATTACCTCGCCGATGCCCTGGATGGGCTGGCGCAACGGCACACGAACCTGCAGGTGACGTTGCTGGAACACTCGCAGGCCGGCGCCTGGCTGCAGGCCCAGCGTCCGTCCCGCGACACCCTGGCGCTGCTGTGCGGCGCGCCGGCCCGGGTGGACGCGCTGGCGCGGGCCCTCTACCTGGCCGGCCTGCCGCGCGGCCAGCTGTATCGAGAGCCATACATCACGGCAGCCGGGGCGTGACCTAGGCGGCCGGCGCAACGCTGGCAGCGGACGAACACCAGGATGGCGAACCGCGCCTTGCAGTTGGCCGAACAGGTCATATGCTGCCTGCTATCCACCGACAACAAGGACGATCGCCATGCACAGGACACCCCGCACCCTCGCCTCCCTCGGACTCGCCGCCCTGCTGGCCTGCGCCGGCACGGCCCAGGCCGATGACATCAAGGAAGCGCTCGAGGAAGCCCTCAAGGCCTATAACCAGGGCGACATGAGCGGTACCAAGGAAAATCTCGGCTACGCCACCCAACTGCTCAACGAGAAAAGTGCCGATGCGCTGACCAAGGCCTTGCCGGCCCCGCTGCCGGGCTGGGAAGCCGACGAGGCACAAAGCTCCTCCGCCGGTGCGGCACTGTTCGGCGGCGGCCTGCAGGCTTCGCGCACCTACAACAAGGACGACCACTATATCGAAGTGGAGATCGTCGGCGACTCGCCGATGCTCTCGCAGATGATGGTGGTCATGACCAACCCCGTGCTGGCCGGCAGCATGGGCAAGTCGGTGAAGATCGGCAAACAGCGCGGCATCCAGGACGAGAACGGCAAGATCATGCTGATCATCAACAACCGCTTCATGGTCTCGGTGGAAGGCGACGCTGAACAGGCCGACAAGCTGGCCTACGCCGAGGCGGTGAAGCTGGAGGCTCTGAACAACTTATAAACCGCTGCCGAAACGCTCGCGAACAAGTCCGCTCCCACAAAAGCCGGGGGCGGCACAGGAACGATGGGGAAATTCATTCCACCAAAAACTCGCGGCCCCGTCCGCTGCCACAAAGACTGCTGCGCCGGAGCCGCGCGCTTACAACGGCAAACCGTTTCGAACGCGGTACTGGTTACGCACCGGAGTGGCGTACTGCACCACCAGCCAAGGCCGGTGTTCGGCCGGGCAGGCGGTCAGCCGCCGGTCCCATTCCGCCTGTGCCCTGGCCAGCTCCTCGGCGCCGAACAGTTCGTTGGCGGCCGGCACCGCCAGCTCGGGCTCGCGCCCTTCCCACATGGCGTAGGCCAGGTAGTGCACCGGGAACAGCCGGTAGTTGCCGAGGATGCACTTGTCGATTTCCTGCGCCAGCTGCTTGGCGTCGTCACTGGCGCCGCGCACCGGAGCGGCGAAGGCAATGTGCACGCGCCCCTTGTAGCCGGTGATGCCCTTAGCGATGCTGCGGTCGTCCTCGCCCGGCGCCTTGGTGTAGCTGCCGGTGGTGGCGCGGGTATGCAGCTCGCGCGCCTTGTCCAGGTCGCAGGGGTCGTATTCGTAGCTGATCGACACCGGCACCAGCGACAGCTCGTCGATCACCTGGCCGAATGCCTCGTCCTTGCGGCTCATGTGGAACATCTTGAGGATCGCCGAGTCGGTGCGATCGTCACCGTCCTTGGCCCGCCCCTCGGCCTGGGCGATCCAGATCGATTCGTCATCCTGGAGGATCGACTGGTTGATGTAGGCCGACAGCAACTGGAAGGCCGCCAGCTTCTCGCGCCGTCCGGTCAGCGAGCGGTGCACGATGAAGCTCTTGTTCAGGCGCATCAGGTCGCTGACGAAAGGCCGCTGCAGCAGGTTGTCGCCGATCGCGATGCGCGGTGTGCGGTGGCCGGCGTGGTACAGCGCGTAGTTGACGAAGGCCGGGTCCATGACGATGTCACGGTGGTTGGCCAGGTACAGGTGGCGGCGACCCTTGTGCAGATGCTCCAGGCCGGAATAGCTGATGCCATCGGTGGCCCGCTCGATGGTGCGATCCACATAGGGCTCGATGCGGGCCTGCAGCTTGGCCACGCTGTCGATGCCCTGCACTTCGCGGCGCAGGCGGCGCGCCACCAGCGGGCGCAGCGCCCAGCCAAACAGCCCGGCCAGTTTCGGCAGGCGGAAGCGGGTCAGGGTATCGAGGAATTCGGTGTCGTTGCACAGGCGCGCCAGCACAGCGGAAACCTCGCTGTCGGCGTAAGGGCGGATGGCGTCGAAGGTGCCCATCATGGTCTCGTTCGGGAGGAGAAAAACATGCAGCACCCAAAGGGGCGCGGAAAATAGATCGCCAAGTATACTCGCAAGTCACATCCAACCCGCTGTCAGGCGTTTTGTCGCGAGGATACCTCCCCATGCAGTGCATTCACCGCCCCTGGGATCTGCTGGAAGCGAACCTGCTGCGCGACATGCTGGCCAGCGAGGGCATCGCCGCCTACCTGCAAGGTGAGCACCTGATGGGCGCCGTCGGCGAACTGCCCGCCGGCGGGCTGCTCGCGCTACTGGTCGAGGATGAACACACCGAACGCGCCCGGGAGCTGATCGCTGCCTACACGGCTGCCGAACCGCTGCCCGCCGAGGAGCCTCTTGGCGGTCCCGGCGAACTGCTCTGCTGATGTAAGGCTGATTGATCCATGAGTGGCCGTCTTGCCCTGTTCCGCTGGCCCGCCTCGCTCGCCGCGCTGCCCGGCTTCCCCGCGCTGCAACCCCACTGGAATCTTTCCCCTGGCGCGTCGCTGTTGCTGTTGCGCGCAGATGACGAGACCCAGCGCGCCGACCTGGCGCGCTGGGGACTGACCCCGGCCTGGCTGACCGATCTGTCCCGTACACCCGCCCATGCCCGCGCCGAGACCCTGGCCGAACAGCCGATGTTCCGCGAGGCGTTTCGCCTGCGGCGTGGCCTGGTGCCGGTGAACGGCTTCTACGAGTGGCGAGGCGTGCGCAAACGGCCCTACTGGGTCGGGGCCGAGGGCGGCCTGCTGTATTGCGCGGCTCTGTGGGAGGTCTATCCGGCCGGGGATCGCGAGTACCTGAGTCTGGCGCTGGTGACTCGCCCGGCAGCCGATCTGCGTCGGCCACTGCTGCTGGATGCCGAGGGCCAGCGCGACTGGCTGGCGGCCGAGACTACGGCAGCCCGGCTGACGGCGCTGCTGCAGGCGCCCGTACCGCCTCTGCGCGAGCGGGCACTGGCGGGGCTGGTCAACGACCCGAACCTGGATGGCCCGGAGTGCCTGACCCCGGCCTGACCCACCTGCGGGAGCGAATTCATTCGCGAACGTTTGGCATCGCGAACGAGTTGGATAAAAACGGAACCACCCCACACGGGGGAAGCGAAACACGGGATGGCTCCGGGAAAAGGTGCCTGTCTGGCGTGGCGGCAAGAGTACGGAACCGCCCTTGATCGGAAAAATCGCCCGTTTCAATGCCTTCCATAGTCAACCCCTATTTTTGAAGCGCATCACAAAACAGGCATAATCCGCGCCACTTTTTACCCTCCCTTGTCCGCATCCACCAATGACCCTGCGCAAGCGCCTGTCCTGGCTGTTCCTTCTCTTGTTGCTTCTGGTGCTGCTGGCGGTCAATGTTCTCGGCGAGCGCCTGCTGCTGCCCTACCTTGATCAACAGGATCAGCTACGCCTGCACCAGGCCTCCGGGCAGGTCCAGCACGCGCTGGAACAACAGGGGCGCTATCTGCTCAGCCGCCTGGACGGCTACGCCGTGCGGCTTGCCTCGGCGACTGAAGACGTACCGGCCGCGCCGGCCGAGCTGGACTTCATCCTGCGTCTCGATGACGGCGAGCCCGCGCTCAGCCTGTTTTCCCGACTGGACATGGATCTCGCGCAGCTTGCCCTCGATGCGCCCCTGGCCGCAGCCGAGCCGCCGACCATCAGCCTGGCCTGGTGGCAGGAACAGCCGCTGATCCTGCTCGGCCTCCCGCTGCCGAACGGACAGGGCCGGCTGCTCGCCGGCCAGCGGCTCGACCCGGTGCGACTGCTCGACGAACTGCACATCGCGCCCGGGGCCGAGTTGCAACTGCTGCCGCCGGACAACGAAACCCTGGCCAGCGGAACATCGCCGGCGTCTTCGCCTGTCCCGGCGATTCTGGCGCGAGGCACCGGCGTGGAAAGCACCGCGGCACAGCTGCACACCGAGCTGCACCTGCATACCCCGCAAGCGCAGGACGGCCTGCGCCTGCGGCTGAGCCTGCCTCGCCAGGCCTACCTGCAAGGCATGCAGGAACTGGCTTGCTTCATCGACTGGATACTGCTTCTCTGTGCGGGCGCCCTGCTGCTGGCCGGGCTGTGCGTGGAGTTCTGCCTGCTGCGCCGCATCCGCTTCATGCACCGGGAGATCGCCAGCATCGGCCTGAACGCCCATGCGTCGCGCCTGACGCGCCTCGGGCAGGACGAGCTGGGCCAACTGGGGCATGCCCTGAACCGCATGCTCGACCGCCTGGACAGCAGCGAGTCCCGCGACCAGGCGATCCTCGATTCCATCGACGACGGCTACTTCGAGATCGACGCCGGAAGCCGCGTCCTCACGGTCAGCCGCGGCCTGGAACGGCAGCTGGGCTGCACCGCCGAGGAGCTGCGAGGCCGCAACCTGGCGGAAATCATCGGCGTCGATGAACTGCAGCGGCTACGCCAGCAGTTCCGACAGACCATCGGCGGCAGGGTCGCGCCACGCTTCGTCGTGCCGATCCGCCGCCGTAACGGTGCTATCGGCTATTTCGAGACCCGCATCTCGCTGATCCGCGACGCCAGCGGCCGCTACTGCGGCCTGCGCGGCATCCTGCATGACATCGGCGACCAGGTCGCCTTCCAGGAGCAGCTCTATGACCTGGCCCATCGCGACCCGCTGACCGGCCTGGGCAACCGCATGGCCTTCACCGAGCAGCTCCACTATTGCTGCGACGAGGCACACGGAACGGGACGCTCGCTGGCCCTGCTGTATCTGGACCTGGACCGCTTCAAGGAAGTCAACGACCGCTACGGCCATGCCACTGGCGACGCCCTGCTGGTCGCCATCGCCGAGCGCATGCGCACCGCCGTGCGCCAGCCCGATCTGCTCTACCGATTGGGCGGCGACGAATTCACCCTGCTCGTGCCGGACGCCGATGCGGACAAGGCCGTGCTCATTGCCCAACGCCTGCATGCTGCGCTGGCCCAGCCCTACAGCCTGTCCGGCCAGCGTATCGACTTCGTACTGCCCAGCATCGGCATCGCCCTCTATCCCAGGCACGCCAGCAGCCCGGACGCACTGATCAATGCCGCCGACGAGGCCATGTACCAGGCCAAGCTGGACGGCCTGGGCCACTGCGTCAGCCAGGCCACTCCCACTGAACAGGCCGCACTGCACGAACTGTAGGAGCGACTTCAGTCGCGAGCTTCTGGGGGGAACCGCACAAAGCAACGCGGCTAAAGCCGCTCCTACAAAAGTGCGCGCTGCAATGCCTGGCACACCTTCTGGTAAAGTCGCGCGCCACCCCTTGCAGGAGATTCCCATGCCACCCGTCCTGAGCGGCCCACAGTATCTGCGCCAAGGATTGAGCCTGGTGCTCAGCCCGGGATTGCGTCTGTTCGTCCTGTTGCCCCTGCTGATCAACCTGGTCCTGTTCGCCGTGCTGATCGGCCTGGCCGTGCAGCAGTTCGGCCAGTGGGTCGACTATTTCATGCCCAGCCTGCCCGACTGGCTGGCCTTTCTCGAATACCTGCTCTGGCCGCTGTTCGTGGCGCTGGTGCTGCTGATCGTATTCTTCACCTTTACCCTGCTGGCCAACCTGATCGCCGCACCCTTCAATGGCTTCCTCGCCGAGAAGGTCGAAGTGGTGGTTCGCGGCCAGGACCCCTTCCCGGCCTTCAGCTGGGGCGAGCTGGCGGCCATGGTGCCGCGCACCCTGGGCCGCGAGCTGCGCAAGCTGGCCTACTTCCTGCCACGCGTCCTGGCGCTGCTGATCCTCTCGCTGATCCCCGGCCTCAACGTGCTGGCTGCGCCGCTGTGGCTGCTGTTCGGCATCTGGATGATGGCGGTGCAGTACATCGACTACCCGGCCGATAACAACAAGCTGGGGTGGAACGAGATGCTCGACTGGCTACGCGCCCGCCGCTGGCAGAGCCTGGGCTTTGGCGGTATCACCTACGCGGCGCTACTGGTGCCCGGCCTGAACATCCTGATGATGCCCGCCGCCGTGGCCGGCGCCACGGTGTTCTGGGTGCGCGAAGGCGGCCGGGGCTAAGCAGGCTCACGGACGAATCCGCTCCGAGGAAAGCGACGCGCTACCCCCGTGGGAGCGAATTGATTCGCGAGCTGTGGCGCGGCGCTGGGTGGCCAAAGCATCTGCCTCCACCTGTATGATGCGGCGCCCGGCTCCGTCCGCTACACGTGCTCCAGGGCCTGGCGCAGCGCCGGGTAGAGACGCCGGAACTCCGCCTCGAACGCAGCCAGCGCCTCGGCAGAATCCTCCCCCGCCTGCAGCACCGTTTCCAGCCGGCCGCTCTGCGCCTGCAATTCCACGGCGCCCAGGGTGGCCGCCAGGGATTTGAAGCGGTGCATCAAATCGGCGGCTTCCGCCCTCTGCCCTGCGGCCAGCCGCTCGACCAACTGCTCGGGGAACCGCGCGTTCTCGTCCAGGAAGCGCCGCAGCAGGCGCAGGTACAGGGGCTGATTGTCGAGCATGCGCTCCAGGGCCGCAGCCTGGTCGAGTCCGTGGATGTCCGGGAGCGGCAAGCTCCGCATTGCCTCCGGCACCGGGGCGGGTGCGGCCGGCAGCCAGCGCTCCAGCACCCCCGCCAGCTGATCCAAAGCCACCGGCTTGGCCAGGAAGTCGTTCATGCCCACCGCGCGGCAGGCCTGCCGGTCGCTGTCCCGGGTGCTGCCGGTCATGGCGATCACCGGCAGCTCAGGCCAGCTCTGGCGCAGGCGGCGGGTCGCTTCCAGGCCGTCCAGCACCGGCATCTGCAGATCCATGCAGACCAGGGCGATGTCCGCCTCGGCCCGCAGGCAGTCCAGCGCCTGCTGGCCATCGGCAGCCATGCGGACTTGCAGGCCGAGCAGCTGCAACAGCTCGGCGGACACCTCGCGCATCAGCGGATCGTCATCGACCAGCAGCACCGTGTGACCGGCAAAGCGCCGCTGTGCCGTATCTCCGGCGGCCGCGGCAGTTTCTTCGGCAGGTGCGGTGGACATCCGGCTCAGCTCCAGCTCGAGAAAGAACAGGCTGCCTTCCCCCGGCGCGCTATGGACGCCCAGCGTGCCGCCCATCAGGCTGGCCAGCCGGGCGGAGATCGCCAAACCCAGCCCGGTGCCCGACGAGCGTTCGGCATGGCCCGGCAGCTGGCTGAACGGCTTGAACAGCAGCCCCAGGTGCTCGTTGGCGATTCCCACGCCGCTGTCCTCGACCTCGAAGCGCAGCCGCACGCGCTCCGCCCCCCCTTCCAGCAGTCGCATGCGGAAGTCGATGCGCCCGTGGCTGGTGAACTTGACGGCATTACTGGCCAGATTGATGAGGATCTGCGAGACGCGCAGCGGGTCACCGTGCAGGCTGGACGGGACCTGTGCATCCAGCTCCACGCCGACCGTCAGGCCCTTTTCGCGGGCGCCTTCGCTGACCATGTCCACCACGTTCCACACCAGCTCGGTCGGGCTGAAAGGCACCTGGGCAATCGGCAGCCGGCCGGCATCCAGCCGGCTGAAGTCGAGCACGTCGTTGACGATCTCCAGCAGGTGTTCGGCGGCCTTGCGCAGCTTATCCAGGTAGCTGTCCAGCCGGGCGTCGCGGGAACTGCGCCGGGCCAGATGGGAGAGACCGATCAGCGCGCTGAGCGGCGAGCGAATCTCGTGACTGAGATGGGCCATGAACTCGGCCTGCAGTTCGGCCTGGCGCTCGGCGTTCTCCTTGGCTTCGAGCAGCTCGCGGGTGCGCGCGTCCACCTGGTGCTCCAGGTCCGCGGTCAGCGCGCGCAGCGCGTTGGCGGTGTTGCGCAGATCGCTTTCATCAATCAGCAGGCTGCCCAGCGCGGTGATGCGCTGACTGCCATCGAAAACCGGGAAGAAAATCTGTCGGTACGCCTGGGGGCCATGCTCGGCGCTGGCCGGCAGTTCGATGCCCATCTCCTGGCGCTCGCCGCTGGCCAGTACCTCGCGCAATCCCTGCCAGGCGCGCCGACTGATCGGCGACAGCGTGGCCGGGGGTTCCGCGCGCTCCAGCGGTAGATGCGCCTGCAACACCAGCCCACCCTGTTCGTGTGGGCGATTGTCCAGCAACAGCCGGCCACGACGGTCGCGGATGCGCAGACGAATCGGCAGCTGGCGCAACAACTGCTGGTAAAGGGTCTCGCGCGCCTGGCGCCGGCGCCGGTGCCACAGGTGGGTGAACAGGAAGGTCAGCACCACCAACGGCAGGCTCGCCAGCAGCGGGTGGGTCTCCGGGCGTAGCAGACACCAGAAAACGACGACAACCGCCAGGACCAGGACGATGAAAAGCGCCAGGGCAAGCCGAGGGTTCTGCACGATGGAAGTCCTTCAGCGACGCCGCGTCGTCAGCCACCCCACCCGGTGATGGCTTTTTGACGAGACTGTAAATGGTGCCCATGCAGCAAAGTCTGTTCCAGCTGCTCAGCTCCGGAACCAGTCTTCCAGTGACGCCTTGCCGGCATGCGCGGCATGCCAGTCCAGCAGCGCCTCGCCGGGCATCGGGCGGGCGAACAGGTAGCCCTGCGCGGCGCTGCAGCCCAGGCCGCAGAGCAGCCGCACCTCGTCGATGGTCTCCACGCCCTCGGCGATGCTCGGCAATCGCAGGCGCACACTCATGTCGATGGCCGATTGCAGGATGGCCAGGCTGCGCCGGTTACGGTGCGCGCTGGTGACGAAGGCTCGGTCGATCTTCAGTTCGGTGAACGGTAACCGGGTCAGCTGTTGCAGGGTCGAGAAGCCGGTGCCGTAGTCATCGATGGACAGCCCGAAGCCGGCCAGACGCAGGCGGCCTACCGAAGCCAGGGTGGCGGCGGTGTCGTGCATCAGCGCGCTTTCGGTGACTTCCAGAATCAATTGCTCGGCGCGCGCGCCGCTGGCCTGAACGCGGGCGATCAGTTCATTGGCGAAGTTGCGGTTGGCCAGCATGCTGATATCGATGTTCACCGCCATGCTCGGCGTCCAGCCCTGCTGCTGCAGGCGCGCCGCGTCGGCCAACACCTGTTCGACGAGTTGGAACGTCAGCTCCGGCAACAGGCCGCTTTCCGTGGCCAGGGCGATGAAATCACCCGGGTAGAGCATGCCCTGGCGTGGATCCTGCCAGCGGGCCAGCACCTCGTAACCCAGCAGCTGGCCACTCTTGAGGTCGATCTTCGGCTGGTAGTAGGGCCGCATATGGCCCTGGCGCAAGGCCTCGCGCAGGCTCGGAACGGTGACGCTGACGGTCGGCCTGACGGCCTCCTCGACCGGCGGGCTCGCCAGGTTCGGCAGGTGCTGCAGCAGCCCGTGCAGATCCTTGCCGGACAGCGGCTTGGGCAGATTGCCCAGCAGGGGCAGGCGCAGGGTACGGATCATGTCGAGCACGGTGGCCACCAAGGCCTCCTCGCAGCCGCTGGAGAGCACGACCGGCGGACACAGGTCCTCCTCATGCAGTTGCAGCAGCAGCTCGATGCCGTCCATT
This sequence comes from Pseudomonas sp. RL, assembly GCF_000647775.1. Classification (NCBI taxonomy): domain Bacteria; kingdom Pseudomonadati; phylum Pseudomonadota; class Gammaproteobacteria; order Pseudomonadales; family Pseudomonadaceae; genus Pseudomonas; species Pseudomonas sp. RL. Next base: position 44,576 of record NZ_JBOY01000040.1, read on the forward strand.
TCCGGCATTTCCAGGTCGAGGATCAGCAGCGGCAGCGGCAGTTGCTGTTCGGCCAGACGGCGCAGCAGCGTCAGCGCCTCCCGGCCGCTGGCGGCCTGGGCAATCAGCGACAGGCCGAGGGTCTCGAGCAGCTCGGCGGCGCATTCGCGTTGCAGGGCGCTGTCGTCCACCAGCAGGACCCGGGTCTGGCGCACGGACAGGGGAAGTTCGGCAAGCTGCATCAGGGTGTATCCAGGCAGATTCAACGCCCAAAGCGGGCAATCAGTTCGGGGATGTCATCGAGGGCGCAGACGCGGCTGACCCCGCCGTGACGAATGGCCTCCTTGGGCATGCCGAAGACCACGCAGCTCTGTTCGTCCTGGGCCAGGGTCGTGGCCCCGGCCTCGTGCATTTCCTTGAGACCGCGGGCGCCGTCGTCGCCCATGCCAGTCATGATCACGCCCAGCGCGTTGCGTCCGGCCGTGCGGGCCACCGAGCGGAACAGCACGTCCACCGAGGGCTTGTGGCGCGACACCTGGGGGCCGTCCAGCACCTCCACCGCGTATTGCGCGCCGTTGCGCTTGAGCTGCAGGTGCAGGCCACCCGGGGCGATCAGCGCTTGCCCGCTGAGCACCCGGTCGTTGTTGCGCGCCTCGCGCACCTCGATCTCGCACAGGGCATTGAGGCGCTGGGCGAACAGCCGGGTGAAGTTGGCCGGCATGTGCTGGACGATCACCAGCCCCGGGCAGGTGACCGGCAGGCGGGTGAGCACCCGTTCCAGCGCCTGGGTGCCGCCGGTCGAGGTGCCGATCGCCACCACGCTGTCGGTGGTGCGCTGCAGCGGTCGCGCTGGCGCGACCACCGCCTGTGGGCGACCGGAAACCGGCCGGCGCGGCGCCAGGCGCACCTGGGCGGCGTCGCGGATCATCTGCAGGAAGTCCCGCTGGTGGGCGGCGATGAACTCGCTCATGCCACCGGCCGGCTTGGTCATGATGCCCACCGCCCCGGCATCCAGGGCATCCAGGGCCGTGCTCGAACCCTGCTCGGCCAGCGAGGAGAACACGATGGTGGCGATCGGCGCCTCGCCCATCAGCTGGCGCAGGAAGGTCAGCCCATCCATGCGCGGCATCTCGATGTCGAGGATCAGCACGTGCGGCCGCTCGCTGCGCATCTTCTGCTGCGCGAACAGCGGATCGGGCGCCGTGGCGATCACCTGGATGTCCGGCTGCCCGGAGAGCATTTCCTTGAGCAGCGAGCGCACCACCGCCGAATCATCGACGATCATCACCTTGATCATCAGGCGACTCCGCGCAGGTCGGCACGCACCGCGGCCAGCGAGGCCGGCAGCCGGTAGACGGACGGACGCACCAGTTGCACGGGGCTCTGCACGCCCTGCAGCGATTCGGAATGGCCGATGATCAGCCAGCCGCCGGGGCGCAACTGACGTAGCACCTGCTGGATCACCTGATGGCGAGTGGCGCCGTTGAAATAGATCAGTACGTTGCGCAAGAAGATGATGTCAAATTGCCCTAAATCGGCGGCGGAATCTAACAGATTGTGCTGGCAGAAGCGCACCTTCTCGCGCAACTCGCGGCGAATAAGCAACTGGCCTTCATAGTCACCGGTGCCGCGCAGGCAGAACCGCTTGAGGTATTCCTGCGGCAGCAGCTCCAGGCGCTGCAGCGGGTACAGGCCCTGACTCGCACGCTCCAGCACCCGGGTCGACAGGTCGCTGGCCAGCAGCGACCAGCCACCGTCGCCCAGCTTGTCCTGCAGCAGCATCGCCAGACTGTAGGGTTCCTCGCCGGTGGATGCCGCCGCGCACCAGACCCGCACCGGGCGCTGGCGCAGGGTCGGCAGGATCTGCGCGGCCAGGTAGCGGAAATGCTCCGGCTCGCGGAAGAAGTAGGTCTCGTTGGTGGTCAGGAGGTCGACCATGCACTGCCGCTCGAGCGCCTGCTCCGGCTGCTGGAGCAGCGCGACGTAGGCGTCGAAGTCCGGCAGGCCGAGTGCCTTGAGGCGGCAGTACAAGCGGCCAGCCACCAGTTGGCGCTTGCTCTCCGGCAGGTCGATACCGCTGCCACGGTGGAACGCCTCGCGAATGTGCCGGAAAGCGCTCGTGCTGAGTCCGTAGACACCCGACATGCCGCCCCCGTCAGTTCACTGCGCTTTCGCGCGCCTGCTCGCCGCGCGCCTGCTGCTGGATATCCACCAGGCGCGCCAGCTCGTCACCGGACAGGACCTTGTCCATATCCAGGGCGAGTACGAACTGATCGCCCTGGCGGATCATGCCGGCGACGAAATCGGCGCGAATGCCACCGCCCAGGCTGGGGCGCATCTCCAGGTCGGCGGTGTCCACCTCCAGCACCTCGGTCACCCCGTCGACGATCACACCGAGCAGTTGCGGACCCTCGGCGCCGGCGACCTCGACGATGACGATGCAGGTGCGCTCGGCGAGCGCGGTGCGACCGCGCTCGAAACGCACCGACAGGTCGATCACCGGCACCACCGCGCCACGCAGGTTGATCACCCCGCGCAGGAACGCGGGGGTCAGGGGAATGGCGGTCATCGGCGGGCATTCGATGATTTCGCGAATGCAGGCGATGCGACAGCCGAAGGTTTCCTCGCCCAGGGTAAACATCAGGTACTGCCCGGCCTGCAGGGCCGTGCCGACGTTGCGCTCGTTACTCATGGGCCAGTTCCTCAGAATGCGGTGAAAGCCGATTCATCGATGTGTCCGCCATTGCGCTTGAAACCGCTGCGCCGCACCGCAGTGGCCTGTACCGGCGCCGCCGCGCCGGTTTCGCCAGCCTGCAAGCGGAAGAAAGTCATCATCTGCTGCAGCTGGGTGGCCTGGGCGCTCATCTCTTCCGAGGTGGCGGACAGCTCCTCGGACGCGGCGGCGTTGGTCTGGGTGGTTTGCGAGAGTTGGCCGATAGCGGCGGTGATCTGCTCCAGCCCGGCACTCTGCTCACGGGAAGCTGCGGTGATTTCCTTGACCAGGTCAGCGGTCTGGCCGATGGCCGGCACCATCTGGTCGAGCACCTGGCCGGCGTTGGCCGCCAGCTGCACGCTGGAGGAGGCCAATTCACCTATTTCCTGGGCGGCCACCTGGCTGCGCTCGGCCAGCTTGCGCACTTCGGCGGCGACCACCGCGAAGCCCTTGCCGTGGTCACCGGCGCGGGCCGCCTCGATGGCAGCGTTGAGCGCCAGCAGGTTGGTCTGGTAAGCGATGGCGTCGATGATCTTCACCTTCTCGGCGATGTCCTTCATCGCATTGACGGTTTCCTTCACGGTGCGACCGCCTTCGCGGGCCTCATTGGCCGACTTGGTGGCCATGTTGTCGGTGACCTGGGCGTTCTCGGCGTTCTGCGCCACAGTGGCGGCAATCTGCTCGATGGCGGCGCTGGTCTCCTCGACGCTGGCGGCCTGCTCGGTGGAGTTCTGGCTCAGCGTGGTGGAGGCGGCGGACACCTGCTCGGAGGCGGAGGCCAGCGCGTCGGCCGAGGAACGCACCTCGCCGATCACCTGGGTGAGGCGCTCGACCATGGACTTCATGGAGGCCAGCAGGCTGTTGTCGTTGCTGATCTGCACCTCGACGGTCAGGTCGCCGGCGGCGACCTTCTGGGCGATCGCGGTGGCGTAGTCCGGTTCGCCGCCCAGCTGGCGGGTGACATGGCGGGACAGCAGCAGGCCCATGACGATGGCCAGCAGCACGGCGACGGCGATGGCGATAACCAGCAACCAGAAGGTCTGCGCAGCAGTGGCCTGTGCGTCCTTGTTGGCCTGCTCGGCCGCATTAGCACTGTAGTCAGCCAGTTCATCGACGGCCGCGTTCAGCGCAAAGGAGGCCGTGCGCACCGGACCCATGGCCTGGCGGAGCAGGCGTTCATCATCCTCGTCACGGGCGTAGACGAAAGCTTCCTGGCTGGCGGTCAGATACTCGCCATAGAGCTTCTGGGTCCGCTCGAACAGCTCACGCTCCTGGCCGGACATCTCGGTGGCGGCAAATACCCCCACGTGCGCCTCCGCCTGCTTTTGGAAACCTTCCAGGCGCTGGATCATATCCAGCGTCTCCCGCTGGTTCAGCAGCGGCAGCATCAGTACGCCGCGCGCATGGGTCAGCATCTGCGCATTGGCCTTGCCCAGCGCGTCGATGGCTACCAGGCGGTTATCGTACATATCCTGGTTGATGTCGATCATCTGCTGCAGACGCAGCACGGCCAGAACGCCGACGGCGAGGGTCAGCAGCGCGCCGACGCAGAAGGCGATCACCAGCTTCTGCATGAGTTTGAGGTTGAGATACCACTGCATGAGGTGTGCTCCAGGTAAGGCTAACCAGAATTAGGCGTGCTCCACGCGACGCGGCGTGGCCAGCAAGGAATTGATGTCGAGAATCAGCGCCACGCGGCCGTCGCCCAGGATGGTCGAGCCACCCAGGCCCGGCACGTTGCGCAGCATGGGGTTGAGCGGCTTGATCACCGCCTGCAATTCGCCGGCGAAGCGGTCGACGACGATGCCGGTGCGTTGCTGGCCGTGCTGGACCACCACCAGGCACTCGCGGGCCGCGGGGTCGCGGGGCAGCTCGAACAGTTCGGCCAGGCGCAGGTAGCTGAGCGGCGTGCCGCGCAGGCTCATCACCTGGTTGGCGCTGGCGTTCTTCGGCAGCTCCAGGCACTCGACCACCTGCTCCAGGGGAATGACGAAGCGGGCTTCGCCGACGACCACCTGGAAACCGTCGATGATCGACAGGGTCAGCGGCAGGCGGATGCGGAAGCAGGTGCCCTGCCCCATCGTCGACTGGATCTCGATGGAGCCGCGCAGCGCCTCGATGCTGCGGCGCACCACATCCATGCCCACGCCGCGTCCGGACAGGTCGGTGACCTGTTCGGCGGTGGAGAAGCCGGCTTCGAAGATCAGCGCGAAGATGCCCTGTTCGTCGAGCAGCGTCTCGGCGCCGATCAGGCCGCGCTCGATGGCCCGCGCGCGGATCTTCGCGGCGTTCAGGCCACGGCCGTCATCGCTGATCTCGAGCACCACCGAGCCGGACTCGTGGTAGGCGTTGAGCAGCAGGCGACCACGGGCCGGCTTGCCGGCGGCGCGGCGCGCCTCGACCGGCTCGATGCCGTGGTCCAGGGCATTGCGCACGATGTGCAGCAGCGGGTCGGCGAGCTTGTCGAGCATGGTCTTGTCCAGCTCGGTCTCGGCGCCACGGATCTGCAGTTCGACCTCCTTGCCGAGGTCGCGCGCCACGTCGCGCACCACGCGCGGGAAGCGCTGGAACACTTCGTTGATCGGCGCCATGCGCAGCTTCAGCGCGCGATCGCGCAGTTGTTCGATGAAGCCGTCCACTTCCTCGACGAAGGTTTCCACCGTCTCGCGGGCGGACGTGAGGCTGAGGGTGCGGCAGCGCGCCGAGCGGGTCACTAGCTCGCCCACCGCGTCGATCAGCTGGTCGAGCTTGCGGGCATCGACCTTGATCATGCTCTGCTCGTCGCGCCGCGCAGCGCGCTCCCCGGAGGCGGCCGGCGCCGCGGGGGAGCTTGCCGGGGCGGC
>NZ_JBOY01000041.1:0-44667 GCF_000647775.1 Pseudomonas sp. RL
CCAGGCGCGCGGCATGCGCGGCCAGCTCGGCGTCCGTGGCCCGGATGACACGGCCAGGCGCGCGCGCGACAAAGCGTCTGATGGGCGACGGGGCCAGGCGTCCGCCCCCGGCTTCACTGCTCTCACCAGCCAGCGACAGGTGGGTCTGGCCACCGGTCATCGCCAGGTAGACGTCGGCAAGGATCTCGGCGTCGAGCAAGGCGCCGTGGAGCTCGCGGTTGGAGTTGTCCACGCCATAGCGCTTGCACAGCGCATCCAGGCTGTTGCGCTGGCCCGGATGGCGCTCGCGAGCCATCAGCAGGGTATCCAGCACGGAACAGTAACTGCCGATATCGGCGCGTTCGTGCTGGCTCAGCAGGTTGAATTCATTGCTGAGGAAGCCGATATCGAACGCCGCGTTGTGAATGATCAGCTGGGCGCCCTGGATGAACGCGAAGAACTCGTCGGCCACTTCCCGGAAGCGCGGCTTGTCGACCAGGAATTCGTTGGTAATGCCGTGTACTGCGATGGCGCCTTCGTCCACCTCGCGGTCTGGCTGCAGGTAAACGTGGAAATGGCGACCGGTCAGGCGACGGCCCATCAATTCGACGCAACCGATTTCAATGATGCGGTGGCCATCGCCTACCGGCATACCGGTGGTTTCGGTATCGAGTACTACGCTGCGCATGTCCTATCGTCCTGCTGTCTATTTCGTCGTCATGACGACGCCGCGGTTGGCGAGCTGGTCGGCGCGCTCGTTACCGGGATGGCCGGTATGGCCACGTACCCATTCCCAGGTCACCTGATGGCGGCTGACCTGCTCGTCCAGCTGCTGCCAGAGGTCGGCGTTCTTCACCGGCTGCTTGCTGGCGGTTTTCCAGCCGCGTTTCTTCCAGTTGGGCAGCCAGTCCTGGATGCCCTGCATCACGTATTGGGAATCGGTGATCAGCCGCACCTGGCAGGAGCGCTTCAGGGTAGCCAACGCCTGGATGGCCGCCATCAACTCCATGCGGTTGTTGGTAGTTTGCGCTTCCCCACCGAAGAGCTCCTTCTCGACGCCCTTGTAGATCAGTAGCGCGCCCCAGCCCCCCGGACCCGGATTGCCCTTGCAGGCGCCGTCCGTGTAGATCTCGACGATGTCACTCATGCTTCTTGGCGATACTCGGCACGCGGCGGCTGACCTTGGCCACCGGCAACGGCAGGAGTTTTCCCATCGCTTCACGGCGCGGCTGGCGCAAGGGTCGCAGGCCGATCATCAGCTTGCGCGCCACCAGAATGTAAAAGCCGGCCCCCGGCGACTGCCAGCGTCCGCCCCACCGTTCCAGGCGCGCCAGCCGTGCCTGCCAGGCCGGCGAGGCAAGCGGCGGACAATAGCATCCGAAGCGGCGTTTCTCCAGCGCGAAGCCCAGCAGGTTCAGCCAGTCGACCACCCGGCTGGGTGCGATGCAGCGCGCCTGGCGCAGTCCGTCGGATGCGAAGTAATGCCGCAGTCCCCAACTGCTCCAGGGATTGATGCCGAGGATCACCAGGTGCCCGCCAGGCCGCACGCTGCGGGCCGCCTCGCGCAGCAAGCCGTGAGGGGAAACGCTGAAATCCAGACCGTGTTGCAGCACTACCAGGTCGGCGCTGTGCTCGCCCAGCGGCCAGGCCTGCTCGTCGCAGGCGATTTCCACCCCTGGAAAGGGCGCCCCCAGGCTGACCGTATGGCGGATCTGCCGAGCCGCGCACGACTTGGGCGGTGGGCCGTAATGAATGCTGAAGCCGCCGAAGAAGCCGGCGAGTTCGGACTCCAGGACGGGATGTTCGGCGTTCAGCATCTGCTGCCCCAGGGGCCCGGCGAACCAGCGCCGCGCCTCGTCAGTCAGCGCCAGCCAGCGAGGATCGGCCTGGGCAAAGGGTTGCTCGGTCATGACCACCTCCGGATGAAGACGGGTAAGGCCCGCCTTGGCAATGCCGATTAAGATGCACCTTTATGTTCCGCAACGCGAGCCATCCGCCATGCTGAAGATCGATGCCCTGCCGGCGTTCAATGACAACTACATCTGGCTGCTGCAAAACCCCGCCACGCATACATGCGCGGTGGTGGATCCGGGCGACGCCGCACCGGTGCTGAACTGGCTGGCGGCGCATCCCGACTGGCGCCTTACCGATATTCTGGTCACTCACCACCATCACGACCACGTGGGTGGCATTGCGCCTCTCAAGCAGCAGACCGCAGCGCGGGTCGTCGGCCCCGAGCGGGAGGCGATCCCGGCCCGCGACCAGGCGGTTGGCGACGGCGACCTCGTGGAGGTGCTGGGCCACGCATGGCACGTCTTCCATGTTCCGGGCCATACCCTGGGGCACATCGCCTACTACAGCGATACGGCCGCCGACACACCCGTGCTGTTCAGCGGCGATACCCTGTTCGCCGCTGGTTGCGGGCGTCTATTCGAAGGCAGTCCCGCACAGATGCACGACTCACTGAGCCGGCTGGCAAGCCTGCCCGACACCACGCGCATCTACTGCGCCCATGAATACACGCTGAGCAACCTGCGTTTTGCCAGCGCCGTGGAGCCGCACAACCCCCAGGTCCGCGCGCGACTGGAAGAGGTGGAGTGCCTGCGTGCGGCCGGGCACACGACGCTGCCCTCCACACTGGCCATCGAGAAGGCCACCAACCCCTTTCTGCGCTGCAACGAAACATCCATTAATGAAATTATTTCGACGCGTCAAAAAAACGGAAATCTGACGCCAGCACTTGTGTTTGAAGCGCTGCGCGCTTGGAAAGATCATTTTTAACTTCCCGAAGCGAGGCCCGTGTCACCGGGCCTCCTTGCCCTTGCGCCGTTGCGTTCCTAGAATCGCGGCAATTTTTGGCCTCGAAACGACCACCTCCAATGCCGCCGCTTCTTTCTTTTCATCTTTATTCAGCCCCTCTGGCACGGGCCCTGCGACTCGCCTCGCTGGCCGGCCTGCTGACTCTGGCGGGCTGTCAGAGCCTGCAGCAATCCACCGATCCGACGGAGCAGGCAACCCTGGGCACCCCTGCTCTGCCCGCTTCGCAACCTTTCGCCGAGACCGTACAGGCTCCGCCAGCCGATATCTGGGGACGCATGCGGGCGGGCTTTGCCTTCTCCATTGAAGAGAACGCTCAGATCATCCGCCACCGTCAATTGTTCATCGACAATCCCCGGACGCTCGAAGCTGCCAGTGAGCGCGGCAGCCTATACATGCACTACATCGTCGAACGCCTCGAAGAGCGCCAGTTACCGCTGGAACTGGCGCTGCTGCCCGTAATCGAAAGCGCCTACAACCCCCTCGCCTATTCCCGCGCCCATGCGGCGGGCCTGTGGCAGTTCATTCCTTCCACGGGACGCCATTTCAACCTGCGCCAGACCAACTGGTATGACGGGCGCCGTGACGTCACCGCCTCCACCGACGCCGCGCTGAACTACCTGACCCGCCTGCATGCCATGTTCGACGGCGACTGGCCACTGGCCCTGGCGGCCTACAATGCCGGCGAAGGCACGGTGCGCCGGGCCATGAAGCGCAACGAGAGCAAGGGGCTGCCGACCGATTTCTGGAGCCTGCCACTGCCGCGCGAAACCCGCGAATACGTGCCCAAGCTGCTTGGCCTGGCCTCGCTGGTAAAGGCACCCGAAAAATACAATGTCGCGCTGAATCCGATCCCCAACGAGCCCTACTTCGAGGTGGTCGAGATCGACCGCCGCATGGACCTAGCCCGCGCCGCCAAGCTGGCCGAGATCGACGAGCAGCACCTGTATCTGCTCAATCCGGCCTTCAAGCGCCGGATCACCATGGACGGCCCCCGCCATCTGCTGGTGCCAAGCAGCAACGCCGAGATTCTCGCCACCAACCTCGCGCAGCTTCCGCAAGAGGACCTGGTTGACTGGCACGAGTACAAGGTCCGCCCGGGTGACAGCCTGTACACCATCGCCCGCCGGCACAACCTGACCGTGGGCATGCTGCAGGAAATCAATCGCATCCGCGGCACACACCTGCGGGTCGGCCAGTTGCTCAGCATTCCCTCGCACGCCGGCCAGCCGGCACCCGCTGCCCGCACCGTGCTGGCCAGCGCCAGCACAGGTGGCGAAGGCACTTACAACTACCGGGTCAAGAACGGCGACTCGCTGTGGACCATCGCCGCCAACCACAAGGTCAGCGTCACCGACATCAAGCGTTGGAACAAGCTGTCGAGCAACCGCCTGCGCATCGACCAGGTGCTGACCCTGCGCGGCGGCAGCGCTCAACCGACCGGTGAGCAACCGACGATCTACAAGGTGCGCAAGGGCGACTCGCTGTACGCCATCGCCAAGCGTTTCAACGTGAACGTCAGCCACCTGCAGAGCTGGAACCCCAACAGCAGCGAAGCGCTGCGGCCCGGCCAGACCCTGACGCTCTATCTCGCGGATTGAACCGCTCCCCCAGGGCGGCCTGCCAGCCTACCGCCGATCCGCAGCCCCGGGTCGGCGGGCTTTTGCCCCCCGGGGCAAGCTGGTACTGTACCGGCAGCTTCATCCGCCGCCATGGACCGGGTTTCCTCGCCTGATGTACCGCCTCGTTATCCTGTTGCTGAGCCTGCTTTGCCTGCCGGTGCACGCCGGGCTCTTCCACAGCCATGGCTACGCCCAGTTCGGCACGCTCAAGTACCCCGCTTCCTTCACCCACTTCGACTGGGTCAACCCCGACGCACCCAAAGGCGGCACCCTGCGCCTGATGGGCCTGGGTACCTTCGATACCCTCAATCCCTACCCGCTCAAGGGCACCAGCCCCACAGCGACGGCCAACTTCTGGCAGTACGGCGTCAGCGAGCTGAACGCCCCGCTGATGGTCGGCACCGGCGCCTACGATCCTTCCGGTGACGAGCCCGCTTCCAGTTATGGGCTGGTGGCCGAGTCCATCGACTACGACAGCGAACGCAGCTGGGTGGTATTCAACCTGCGCCGCGAAGCTCGCTTCCACGACGGCAAGCCGATCACCGCCGCCGACGTGGCCTTTTCCTACCGCACCCTGCTGCGCGATGGCCACCCGAGCTACCGCACCAGCCTGCAGGAGGTGGCGCGGGTCGACATCCTCAACCGCCAGCGCATCCGTTTCGTGTTCAAGCGCGCCGGCAACCCGCTGCTGATCCTGCGCCTCGGCGAGCTGCCGGTGCTGCCGCAGCACTACTGGAACAAGCGCGACATCAAGGCCACCAGCTTCGAGCCACCGCTGGGCAGCGGTCCTTACCGCATCGTCCAGGTGGAGCCCGGCCGACGCCTGGTATTCGAGCGGGTGGAGAACTGGTGGGGCGAGGACCTGGCGGTGAACCGCGGCAAGTACAACTTCGATCGGGTGGAGGTGGATTTCTACCGCGATAACCATGTGGCCTTCGAGGCCTTCAAGGCCGGCGAATTCGACATCTTCCTGGAAAATCAGGCAAAGAACTGGGCCAGCGGCTACAACTTCCCGGCAGTGGCGCGCGGCGAGGTGATCCGCGCGGAGATTCCCCATCGGATTCCCACCCAGACCCAGGCGCTGTTCATGAACAGCCGGCGAGCGATCTTCGCCGATCGGCGGGTGCGCGAAGCCATGGGCCTGATGCTGGATTTCGAATGGGCCAACCGCACCCTGTTCAATGCCGCCTACCGGCGCAGCGAGAGTTACTTCCCCAACAGCGAATTCTCCGCCACTGGCAAACCGGAAGGCGCCGAGTGGCTGCTGCTTTCACCCTGGCGCGAGCAACTGCCGCCCGGCACACTCACCCGCCCCTGGCAGATGCCGCGCACCGATGGCCGCGGCATTCCGCGCGAGACCATACGCCGCGCCCTCGGCCTGCTGGCCGAGGCGGGCTGGAAGCCATCCGGCCAGGGGCTGCGCGACGCCCGGGGTCGTCCACTGCGTTTCGAGATCCTGCTGGTCAACCCGCGCCTGGAACGCATCCTGCAGCCGTACCGGGAGAACCTGCAGCGCCTCGGCGTGCAGGTCGGCCTGCGCACCGTGGACCGCGCGCAGTACAAGCAACGGCTCGACAGCTTCGATTTCGACATGGTGCTGATGACACTGCCGCAAACCCTCAGCCCCGGCCTGGAACAATGGCAGTACTTTCATTCCTCCCAGGCGAACGTGCGTGGCAGCCGCAACTATGCGGGTATCGCCGATCCGGTGGTGGACGCCATGCTTGAACAGCTGCTGGCCGCCACCAGCCGTGAGGAGCAGATTGTCGCCACCCGCGCCCTGGACCGCGTGCTGCTCTGGCAGCACTACAGCATCCCCAACTGGTACATCGATCACCACCGCTTGGCCTATCGCAATCGCCTGGCCATGCCCGGTACGCCGCCGTACACCCTCGGATTGCGTGCCTGGTGGCAAAAGCCCACGGAGAAGAGCTCACGATGAACACCCTGTGCAAACGCCTGCTGCCGGCCACGGCCCTCACGCTCGGGCTGGCCGGCGCGGCACTGGCGCAACCCCAGCATGCCGTCACGCTGTATGACGAGGCACCGCTCTACCCGGCCGATTTCCGCCACTTCGACTTCGTCAACCCGGACGCGCCCAAGGGGGGCACCCTGCGCCTGGCCGGGCTGAATGGCTTCGACAGCTTCAACCCGTTCATACCCAAGGGCAACGAAGCCAGCATGATCGGGCTGGTCTACGACACCCTCACCTACCATTCCCCGGACGAGCCGTTCACGGAATACGGCCTGCTGGCGGAAAGGATCGAAAAGGCGCCGGACAACAGCTTCGTGCGCTTCCACCTGCGCCCCCAGGCACGCTTCCATGACGGCACCCCGTTGACCGCCGAGGATGTGGTGTTCACCTTCGATACCCTGGTCAGCAAGGGCGACCCGATGTACCGCCACTATTACGCGGACATCAAACAGGTGGTGGCCGAAGGGCTGCATCGCGTGCGCTTCGATTTCACCCATACCGGCAACCGCGAATTGCCACTGATCATCGGGCAGTTGCAGATTCTGCCCCGGCACTGGTGGCAGGAACGCGACCTGTCCCGAAGGGAGTCCGCACCGGCGCTGGAAACCATCGCCACGCTAGTGCTCGCCGAAGACGGCCGCAGCGTCACCATCACCCTGAACGAGGGCGAGAACCTCCCCAGCGCCGAGGACGTGCAGCTGTCCCGTGCCACCCAGGATCTGCCGGCACTTGCCGCGGTGAAATCCCTGCACATCGCGGATGCCCGGCGACTGCGTGCCGAATTGAACGGCCCCGCCAGCGAGGACCTACTGGCCGCCCTGCGCGCCATGAAGGTGCTGCCGGCCAAGCGCGACTTCACCCGCACCAGCCTGGAGCCGCCGCTGGGCAGCGGCCCGTACCGCATCGCCAGCTACGCCGCCGGCCGCTCCGTGCGCTACGAGCGGATCACCGACTGGTGGGCAGCCGATCTGCCGGTGACCCGCGGCCTGTACAACTTCGACGCCATTACCCTGGACTACTACCGCGACATGTCCGTGGCGCTGGAAGCCTTCAAGGCCGGGCAGTTCGACTACAACCTGGAATACTCCGCCAAGGACTGGGCCACCGGCTATGACAGCCCCGCCCTGCGCAGCGGCCGGATCATCCAGGAAGCCATTCCCAACCACAATCCGGTGGGCATGCAGGGCTTCACCTTCAATATCCGCCGGCCGATGTTCCAGGATCGCCGCGTGCGCGAGGCCATTGCCCTGCTGTTCGACTTCGAATGGACCAACAAACAGCTTTTCTTTGGCGCCTACAAGCGCACCCGCAGCTTCTTCGAGAACTCGGAACTGGCGGCCCGCGGGCTGCCTGACGAGGCGGAGCTGAAGCTCCTCGAGCCCCTGCGCGAGCACCTGCCCGAGGAGGTATTCACCCAAGGTTTCGAGCCGCCGGTGAGCGACGGCAGCGGCATCATTCGCGACCGCCAGCGCCGCGCGTATCAGTTGCTGCTCGACGCCGGCTACCGAGTGGAAAAGGACCGCATGGTGAATGCCGATGGCCAGCCGCTGAGCTTCGAGTTCATGGTGCTGCAGGCCAACATGGAGCGCGTACTGCTGCCGTTCAAGCGCAACCTGGCCGAGCTGGGCATCGAGATGCAGCTGCGTCGCGTGGACGTCTCGCAGTTCATCAACCGCCTGCGTTCCCGTGACTTCGACATGACCTCCAGCATCTGGCCGCAATCGAACTCGCCGGGTAACGAACAGATGGAGTTCTGGCATTCGCGCAGCGCGGACAGCCCCGGCAGCCGCAACTTCATCGGCCTGCGCGACCCGGCGATCGATGCGCTGGTGGAAGGCCTGATCCGCGCCGATTCGCGGCAGAGCCTGATCACCCATGCCCGCGCGCTGGACCGCGCCCTGCTCTGGGGCCACTACGTGGTGCCCAACTACTACATCGATACCTGGCGCGTGGCGCACTGGACGCATCTCAAGCGCCCGCACCGCACACCGCGCTACGACGTGGGCTTGATGAGCTGGTGGATCGAAGGCAGCGCGCCGACGCCCGCGCCGGACGAGGTAGCTGAATAATGCTGGCCTACATTGCGCGGCGCCTGCTGCTGATCATTCCGACCCTGCTCGGCATCCTGCTGATCAACTTCCTCATCATCCAGGCCGCGCCCGGCGGCCCGGTGGAGCAGACCATCGCCCGCCTGGAGGGCTTCGACGCCGCAGCCGGTGGCGCCACCGGACGCATCGCCGGCGGCGGCGCCGAAGCGGCGTCCGGCTCCAACTATCGCGGCGCCCAGGGCCTGGACCCGGAACTGGTGGCCGAGATCGAGCGCATGTACGGCTTCGACAAACCGGCCCATGAGCGCTTCTGGCTGATGCTGACCAACTACGCACAGTTCGATTTCGGCGAAAGCTTCTTCCGCGACGCCAAGGTCACCGACCTGATTCTGGAAAAGATGCCGGTGTCCATCTCGCTCGGGCTGTGGAGCACACTGATCATGTACCTGGTCTCCATCCCGCTGGGCATCGCCAAGGCCACCCGCCACGGCAGCGCCTTCGATGTCTGGACCAGCTCGGCGATCATCGTCGGCTACGCCATCCCGGCGTTCCTGTTCGCCATCCTGCTGATCGTGCTGTTCGCGGGCGGCAGCTACTTCAACTGGTTCCCGCTGCGCGGCCTCACCTCCAGCAACTTCGACGAGCTGTCGCTGCTGGGCAAGGTCGCCGATTACTTCTGGCACCTGGCGCTGCCGGTGACCGCGCTGGTGATCGGCAACTTCGCCACCCTGACCCTGCTGACCAAGAACAGCTTCCTCGACGAGATCGGCAAGCAGTACGTAGTCACCGCCAAGGCCAAGGGCCTGAGCCCCAACCGCGTGCTCTACGGTCACGTGTTCCGCAACGCCATGCTGATCATCATTGCCGGCTTCCCCGCCGCCTTCATCGGCATGTTCTTCACCGGTTCGCTGCTCATCGAGGTGATCTTCTCCCTCGACGGCCTGGGCCTGCTCAGCTTCGAGTCGGCGCTGAACCGCGACTACCCGGTGGTGTTCGGCACGCTGTTCCTGTTCACCCTGCTGGGCCTGCTGGTCAAGCTGATCGGCGATCTCACCTACACCCTGGTCGATCCGCGCATCGACTTCGAAAGCCGGGAGGGTTGAGATGAAACTGTCCCCGCTCAATCGACGTCGCTTCGAGCGCTTCAAGGCCAACAAGCGTGGCTGGTGGTCGCTGTGGCTGTTCCTTGCGCTGTTCGTGCTCAGCCTGGGCGCCGAACTGATCGCCAACCACAAGCCACTGATCGTCAGCTACGACGGACAGTGGTACTCCCCGGTGTTCAAGCGCTACCCGGAGACCACCTTTGGCGGCGAATTCCCGCTGGAGGCCAACTACAAGAGCCCTTATGTGCGCCAGCTCATTGAAGAGAAAGGCGGCTGGATGCTCTGGCCGCCGATTCCCTTCGATTACGCCAGCATCAACTACGATCTGGACGTCCCGGCCCCCGCCCCGCCCTCCATCCAGAACTGGCTAGGCACCGATGACCAGGGCCGCGACGTGCTGGCGCGGATCATCTATGGCTTCCGCGTGTCGGTGCTGTTCGCCCTGACGTTGACCCTGCTCAGCTCGCTGATCGGCGTCATCGCCGGCGCCGTGCAGGGTTTCTACGGCGGCTGGGTGGACCTGGCCGGGCAGCGCTTCCTGGAGATCTGGTCGGGGTTGCCGGTGCTCTACCTGCTGATCATCCTGGCCAGCTTCGTGCAGCCGAACTTCTGGTGGCTGCTGGGCATCATGCTGCTGTTCTCCTGGATGAGCCTGGTGGACGTGGTGCGTGCCGAGTTCCTGCGCGGCCGCAACCTGGAGTACGTGCGCGCCGCCCGGGCGCTAGGCATGCAGAACGGCGCCATCATGTTCCGTCACATCCTGCCCAACGCCATGGTCTCCACCATGACCTTCATGCCGTTCATTTTGACCGGGGCCATCGGCACCCTGACCGCCCTGGATTTCCTCGGCTTCGGCCTCCCCGCCGGCTCTCCCTCGCTGGGCGAACTGGTGGCCCAGGCCAAATCCAACCTGCAGGCGCCCTGGCTGGGCATCGCCGCGTTCAGCGTGCTGGCGATCATGCTGAGCCTGCTGGTGTTCATCGGCGAAGCCGCCCGCGATGCCTTCGACCCGAGGAAGTGAGATGAGCGACAACCTGATCGAAATCCGCGACCTGGCCGTCGAGTTCGTCACCGGCGACCAGACGCAGCGTGTGGTGGAAGGCGTCAGCTTCGACATCCGCAAGGGCGAGACCCTGGCGCTGGTGGGCGAAAGCGGCTCGGGCAAGTCCGTCACTGCGCATTCCATCCTGCGCCTGCTGCCCTACCCGCTGGCCCGCCATCCGGCCGGCAGCGTTCATTACCAGGGCCAGGACCTGCTGCAGGCGAACGAGAAGACCCTGCGCGGCATCCGCGGCAACCGCATCGCCATGGTCTTCCAGGAACCGATGACCTCGCTCAACCCCCTGCATACGGTGGAAAA
This sequence comes from Pseudomonas sp. RL, assembly GCF_000647775.1. NCBI lineage: Bacteria > Pseudomonadati > Pseudomonadota > Gammaproteobacteria > Pseudomonadales > Pseudomonadaceae > Pseudomonas > Pseudomonas sp. RL. Next base: position 10,905 of record NZ_JBOY01000041.1, read on the forward strand.
GCAGATCAACGAAGTCCTGGGCCTGCACAAGGGGCTGAGCGGCAGCGCCGCCACCGCGCGCACCCTTGAACTGCTGGATCTGGTGGGCATTCCCGAGCCGGCCAAGCGCCTCAAGGCCTATCCCCATGAGCTGTCCGGCGGCCAGCGCCAGCGCGTGATGATTGCCATGGCCCTGGCCAACGAGCCAGAGCTGCTGATCGCCGACGAACCCACGACCGCGCTGGATGTCACCGTTCAGCTCAAGATCCTCGAACTTCTCCAGGACTTGCAGGCCCGTTTGGGCATGTCACTGCTGATCATCAGCCACGACCTCAACCTGGTGCGCAGAATCGCCCACCGCGTATGTGTCATGCAGCGCGGACGCATCGTCGAACAGGCGTCGTGTGAGGAATTGTTCCGCGCTCCGCAGCATCCCTATAGCCAGGAACTGCTCGGCGCAGAACCCAGCGGCGAGCCGGCGGACAACCCCGTCGGCCAGCCGATTCTGCAAGTGAACGACCTGCGTGTGTGGTTCCCCATCAGGAAGGGGCTGCTGCGGCGCACGGTCGATCATGTGAAGGCCGTGGACGGCATCGACTTCTCCCTGCTGCAAGGGCAAACCCTGGGCATCGTGGGGGAAAGCGGTTCCGGCAAGTCCACGCTGGGAATGGCCATCCTGCGCCTGATCAGCAGTCAGGGCGGCATCTGTTTCCAGGACCAGGCCCTGGAAGGCCTCAGCCAGCAGCAGGTGCGGCCCTTGCGCCGCCAGATGCAGGTGGTCTTCCAGGACCCTTACGGCAGTCTCAGCCCGCGCATGTCGGTGGGCGAGATCGTCGGCGAGGGGCTGCGCATTCACCGTCTCGGCAGCGCCGAGGAGCAGGAACAGGCCATCATCGACGCGCTCACGGAGGTAGGTCTGGACCCGGATGCCCGGCACCGCTATCCCCACGAGTTTTCCGGCGGGCAACGGCAGCGTATCGCCATTGCCCGGGCACTGGTGTTGAAGCCGGCGCTGATCCTGCTGGACGAGCCCACCTCGGCGCTCGACCGCACGGTACAGCGCCAGGTCGTCGAGCTGCTGCGCAACTTGCAGGCCCGGCACAACCTGACTTACCTGTTCATCAGCCATGATCTGGCGGTGGTCAGGGCCCTCTCTCATCACCTGCTGGTGATGAAACAGGGACAGGTCGTCGAGCAAGGCGAGGCGCGGCAGGTATTCGCCGACCCACAACACCCTTATACCCGGCAGTTGCTGGAAGCGGCCTTCATGGCCCCGGCAACGCCAACCAACCAAGCAAGAGGAATAGAACATGGGTTTTCTCGCCGGTAAGCGCGTACTGATCGTCGGTGTCGCCAGCAAGCTGTCGATTGCCTCGGGCATCGCCGAAGCCATGTACCGCGAAGGTGCAGAACTGGCTTTCACCTACCAGAACGACAAGCTCAAGGGCCGCGTGGAAGACTTCGCCGCCGGCTGGGGCTCCAGCGCCGACCTGTGCTTCCCCTGCGACGTCGCCAAGGACGAGGACATCGCCAAGGTCTTCGAAGAGCTGGCCAAGAAGTGGGACGGCCTGGACTGCATCGTCCACTCCGTCGGCTTCGCCCCCGGTGACCAGTTGGACGGCGACTTCACCGAAGTCACCACCCGCGAAGGCTTCAAGATCGCCCACGACATCAGCGCCTACAGCTTCGTCGCCCTGGCCAAGGCCGGCCGCCCGATGATGAAGGGCCGCAACGGCAGCCTGCTGACCCTCACCTACCTGGGCGCCGAGCGCACCATGCCCAACTACAACGTGATGGGCATGGCCAAGGCCAGCCTGGAAGCCGGCGTGCGCTACCTGGCCGGCAGCCTCGGCCCGGAAGGCACCCGCGTGAACGCCGTGTCCGCCGGCCCGATCCGTACCCTGGCCGCGTCCGGCATCAAGAGCTTCCGCAAGATGCTCGCCGCCAACGAGAAGCAGACCCCCCTGCGTCGCAACGTGACCATCGAGGAAGTCGGCAATGCCGCCGCCTTCCTGTGCTCGGACCTGGCGTCCGGCATCAGCGGCGAAATCATGTATGTCGACGGCGGTTTCAACACCACCGCCATGGGTGCCATCGAGGACTGATCCGGTCCGCGATACCCCCAAAGCCCGGGCCAATGCCCGGGCTTTTTCATTTCCGCGGGCGCGCCTGTTTCATCCCGAGACCAAACGTCGTAGCATGCTGGCCTTCGATTGATACCCCAAGGGGTATTGATGCGCATCAAGGACGAAGCGCCAAACCACCCCTAGCCTTCCCAGGCTTTTTTATCTTTTCATGAGGTAGTTCGCGCATGGCGCTCAAGACCATCAAAGCCAGCGGCCACATGCAGGCCGGCATGACCATCGACATCCAGTGCGGCAGCCACCACGTCATCATGGACCAGCCAAAGACCGCCGGCGGAGCAGACCTGGGCGCCAGCCCGCTGGAGGTGATGATCGCCACCGTGGCCGGCTGCTTCGGCAGTATCGGGCGCATCGTCGCCCATCAGCAGAAGCTCGCCATCAACGCCATGACATTCGAGGTGGAGGCCGACTACGACCCCAGCGGCCTGCTCGGCCGCGAGACCGACGCCCGGGTGGGCTTCCAGGAGATCCGCCTGAAGGTCGACATCGACGCGCCGGAACTGGATCAGGCGCGCAAGCAGGCCTTTCTGGAAGAAGTGGAACGCCGCTGCCCGGTGATGGAAACCCTGCTGAATGGCACCAAGGTAAGCACGGCGCTGGCGTGATGCACGTGGGGGTGGACAATGTTTTTGTCCACCATGACCACGGTGCCATGGCCCAACGGCGGCCGGAAGTGCGCCGATCACCCTACGGCTGCTAAGGTGTCGCGGGCCGGGCAAACGTAGGGTGGACAACGTTTTCCTTGTCCACCATGGCCACGGGGCCGTGGCCCAACGGCGGCCGGACATGCGCCGACCGCCCTAAGACTGCGGCATAAACACAAAGGGCCACCGAGGTGGCCCTTTGTGATTTCAGCGCAACGCTCAGGCGCTCAGCTCCAGCAGCAGCTTGTTCAGGCGCTGCACGTAGCCGGCCGGGTCCTTCAGGCTGTCGCCGGCGGCCAGGGCGGCCTGGTCGAACAGGATGTGGCTGAGGTCGGCGAAGCGGTCTTCGTCGGCTTCCGCATCCAGCTTCTCGATCAGCGGGTGCTGCGGATTGATCTCGAAGATCGGCTTGCTCTCCGGCACCTTCTGGCCGCTGGCCTCGAGGATCTGGCGCATCTGCAGGCCCAGGTCCTGCTCGCCGATGGCGAGAATCGCCGGCGATTCCGTCAGACGGTGCGACACGCGCACCTCGGCGACCTCCGCCTCCAACACCTTCTTCAAGCGCTCGACCAGCTGTTCCTTGGTCTTGGCGACTTCTTCCTGGGCCTTCTTGTCCTCCTCGGTGTCCAGCTTGCCGAGGTCCAGGTCACCGCGCGCCACGTCGACGAACTGCTTGCCGTCGAACTCGGTCAGATAGCTCATCAGCCACTCGTCGATGCGATCGGTGAGCAGCAGCACTTCCACGCCCTTCTTGCGGAACACTTCCAGGTGCGGGCTGTTCTTGACCTGGCCGTAGCTCTCGCCGGTGAGGAAATAGAGCTTGTCCTGACCTTCCTTCAGGCGACCCAGGTAGTCGGCAAGCGACACGGACTGTTCGCCGCTGGCGTCGTGGGTGGAGCTGAAACGCAGCAGGCCGGCGATCTTCTCCTTGTTGGCGAAATCCTCGGCGGGGCCTTCCTTGAGCACCTGGCCAAACTGTTTCCAGAAGGTCTTGTAGTCCTCGGGCTTGTCTTTGGCCAGCTTCTCCAGCATGTCCAGGGCGCGCTTGGTCAGCGCCGACTTCATGGAGTCGATGACCGGGCCCGACTGCAGGATTTCGCGGGAAACGTTCAGGGACAGGTCATTGGAATCCACCACGCCCTTGATGAAGCGCAGGTACAGCGGCAGGAACTGGTCGGCCTGATCCATGATGAACACGCGCTGCACATAGAGTTTCAGGCCCTTGGGTGCTTCGCGGTGGTACAGGTCGAACGGCGCGCGGCCCGGCACGTAGAGCAGCGAGGTGTATTCCAGCTTGCCCTCGACCTTGTTGTGGCTCCAGGCCAGCGGGTCTTCGAAGTCGTGACCGACGTGCTTGTAGAACTCGGTGTATTCCTCGTCCTTGATCTCGCTGCGCGGCCGGGTCCACAGGGCGCTGGCGCGGTTGACGGTCTCCCACTCGGGTTCCGCCGGCTTGTCCTTCTCTTCCCCGTAATGCTCCTTCGGCAGTTCGATGGGCAGCGCCACGTGGTCGGAGTATTTCTTGATGATGTTGCGCAGGCGCCAGCCGTCGGCGAACTCTTCCTCACCGCTCTTCAGGTGCAACACGATACGCGTGCCGCGCTCGGCCTTCTCCACGGTGGCCACTTCGAACTCGCCCTCGCCCTTCGACGACCAGTGCACGCCCTCGGCGGCCGGCAGGCCGGCGCGGCGGCTGAACACGTCCACCTTGTCGGCGACGATGAATGCGGAATAGAAGCCCACGCCGAACTGGCCGATCAGGCGGGAATCCTTCTTCTGGTCGCCGGTGAGATTCTTGAGGAACTCGGCGGTGCCGGACTTGGCGATGGTACCCAGGTGGGTAATGGCATCCTCACGGCTCAGGCCGATGCCGTTGTCTTCGACGGTGAGGGTCTTGGCGTCCTTGTCGAAGCTGACACGGATCTTAAGCTCGGCGCCGCCTTCGAGCAGCTCCGGCTTGGCCAGCGCCTCGAAACGCAGCTTGTCGGCGGCGTCGGAAGCGTTGGAGATCAGCTCGCGCAGGAAGATTTCCTTGTTGGAGTACAGGGAATGGATCATCAGGTGCAGCAGCTGCTTCACCTCGGTCTGGAAGCCCAGGGTTTCTTTTTGAGTTTCCACACTCATCGTCTTCAACTCTCCAGGTGTTGGGTACGGGCCGCTTGCGCGACGGGGTGTCCCAGCAGATGGGGGACGAGGCTCATGATTTCAAGGGCTTGGCGGCATCAGCTTCCTGATCGGGCGCGCCGCGCGGCGGATAACGGTCGCCCGGAACGCCCCAGCCCATCTGTTCGTCCTTGAGCAGTTGCAAGGGCACGATCAGCGCCCGGTTGCCGATGCGCGCCTGGACACGCAGTTCCAGCGGCCGGCTGTTCCAGTCGATGTCCGGCAGTTGCACCGCCTCCACGCGGTGCTGCGGAAAGCGGCGCTGCAGGTAGTCTTCGATGACGACCTGCAGGGTCTGCACCGAGTCGAAACGGGTATCCACCCGGCCTTCGCGGTAGCGCAACCGGTCGGTGAAGACCTCGATGGGGCCGGACACCCAGGTCCTGTGCGCACTCGGCAAACCCAGGTGGAGGTTGCCCACCAGCCGGTTGGGCGCCTGGCGTTGCAACTGCAGATGCATGCTGTAGCCGCGCTCCAGGCGCAACGCCTCGGGTAACGGATTGCCGCCCAACTGGCGCACCAGCTCGACAGTCGGGACGTCATCGTCCTGCGGCAGGATGTCCAGCGTCAGTTGCGAACCGGAAAACTCGCCCAGGTGGATCACCAACTCGCGCCAGTCGAAGCTTGCCGAACCCTGACTCAGTCGCAACCGGCCATCGATGAACTCACCTTCCACCGGCGCAAAAGGCTCGCCCCACAGGCGTCCACGCAGGCGGATGTCCGGCTGCCACGGATCGCGCACCGGCTCCAGCCACTCCAGCTTCAGCAAGGCGCGCAGGCGATTGGGGTCCTGCTCCGCCAGTCCGAGCAGACCGAAACCCAGCGGCAGGGCAGCAAGCACCGCGCACAGCAGGGGCGCGCGCGCCTCCCGGCCGTGGCGAAACAGATAAAGCAGGGTCAACGGCGGTAGCAGGCACAGCAGCCCCCAGCCGGCCCCCCGCGCGAAGGCGCGCAGGGCCAGCCAGAAGAAACTGCCGACCAGCAGGAAGCAGCCGCCGAGAATCAGCAAGGCATCCATCGGGTGTTCCTCGTCCGGCCAGAGCACCGGACGCGGAACGATCGATCAGGACTCGTCGACCTTGAAGTGCGCGCGCGCGGTGGCGATGGGCTCGGTTTGCGTGGTCTGCCAGGCGGTGATGGCCACGTTGGCCACTCGACGGCCCTGTCGCCACACCTGGCATTGAGCGAAGGTGTCACGATAGTGACCGGCCCTGAGGTAATCCACCGAGAAGTCGATGGTTTTCGGCAAATGCGCGCTGCCCATGAACATCAGCAGGTGCAGCAGTGCGGCATGTTCCATGAATCCGGCGATCACCCCGCCGTGCAGCGCCGGCAGTACCGGGTTACCGATGTTGTCGGCCTGGGCCGGCAGGCGGAACACCATGTCATCCCCCAGACGCAGGCATTCGATGCCGATCAGCCGTGCATAGGGAACCAGATCGATCAGGGCGCTGTAGTCGTTGCGGGTATGCGCCTCGCTCAAGAGTGCGTTGAACGCCTGCCGGTTCATGCCTTGCCCTCCGGGAAACCGCTCTTGATGTGCGCGCCGGACCCCAGGCGCATGAAGGTGCCCACCGCGTGGGCGATCGGTTGCGCGGGATCATCCTGATAGGCCACGCCACGGGTGAAGATCACCGTCGGCGTCACCCGATAGCATTCGGCAAAGCCATAGACGTCCTTGTGCGGATCGGCCGGGTGCATGTAGTCGATGCGCAGGTCCAGGGTCGGGCAGACCTCGAAATCGGGCAGGAAACACACGGTGGAAATTCCGCAGGTGGTGTCCATCAGGGTGGTGATGGCGCCGCCATGGATACCGCCGGTTTCCGGATTGCCGACGATCTTCTCGCTGTATGGCAGGCGTAGCGTCAGGCCCTTTTTGTCGGCCGCTTCCACCTGCATGCCCAGCACCTGGCAGTGCCGCAGGGCAGAAAGGAAGCGTTCGGCGCGCTGCACGAGTGGATTCTTGTTCATGGTTATGGCTCGCAAGGTGCAGAACGGGCGGCATCAGGCCGCCCGGGTCAATGGAAATCGGGCTCGCGGGGCTCCTGTTGGGCTGAGGGGGCGGCAATCGGAGCGGGGGTATGGGTCAGCACCTTGAGTACCCGGGAGTGGAATTCGCGATGGTACAGAACCAGCACCACACCGGCGGTCACGACCATGAACACCCACGGATGGATGAACCAGGACAGCGCCGCCAGGCCAAAATAGTACGCCCGCAGGCCCAGGTTGAACTGGTTGCCGGCGCTCGACAGCAGCTTGGCGGCGCGCTTGGCGAAGATGTTGCGCTCCTGATCGCTGACGTTGCGTTCGGCCAGCAGCGGCGCCGAGCCCAGCAGCACGGCGGCAAAGTTGTACTGGCGCATGCACCAGCTGAACGTGAAGAAGGCGTAGACGAACACCATGGCCAGCAACAACAGCTTGAGCTCGGACATGCCCCGGCCGACCGGTTCGATGAAGGGCAGCTCGGCCAGCAGCGATACCGCACGGTCGGAAGCCCCCAGCGCAGTGACGATACCGGCCAGGATGATCAGCGTGCTGGAGGCGAAGAACGAGGCATTGCGTTCCAGATTGCCGATCACGCTGGCATCGGCGATGCGGTTGTCGCGCTGCAGCATGCGCCGCATCCAGTCCTCGCGGTACAGGGCCATGACGCTGGCCAGGCACGGCGTGTCCCGGCCCTTCCAGATCGCGTAGCGCGTGTAGCCCAGCCAGCAGAAGACGAACCAGAGGGCTGCCACCAACTGGCGCAGATAATCGTCGGTCAAGGTCATAGGCACGTTCCCTTCAGAGCCGGGCGATTATACCCGGCTTGTCCTCTCCGCTAATGCCTTTACGCCACTACTGTCGAGCCGGCAGCAGGCGATCAATGACCACACTGATCAGCAGCACCACCAGCACGGGCAGTACCCAGCCCATGCTTTGCGCCGCCCAGGGCAAGGTGGTGAAGAACGGGGGCACCACATCCTTGAAGGCGCTGGCCAGCAGGCCGTCCGCCAGACCGAAGACCAGGGCGACCGCCATCACCGGGCGGAACACCCGGTGCGGCTCGCGCCACAGCCTGTCGGCCAGGCTCAGCAGTACCAGCACGATGGCCAGCGGATACAGGCCCACCAGCACCGGCACCGAGATGCGAATCAGCTGGTCGAGCCCCTGGTTGGCCACCAGCAGGCTGAACAGCGTGAAGCCCACGGCCACGTTGCGATAGGACGTGTGCAGCAGCTCGCCGAAGAATTCGCCGCAGGCGGTGAGCAGGCCCACCGCGGTGGTCAGACAGGCGAGGATGATCACCGCGGCCAGCAGCAGCAGGCCGGGAGTACCGAAGGTGTGCTGCACGTAGGCAGTGAGGATCTGCCCGCCATTGCTTGCTTCACCCGCCACGCTCTGGCTGGTGGCGCCCAGGTAGAACAGCGCCAGGTAGACCAGCGCCAGGCCAACCGCGGCGATGATCACCGCAATGATGGAATAGCGGGTCACCAGACTCGGACTGGTCACACCGCGATCGCGGATCGCGGTGGCGATCACGATGCCGAACACCAGCGCGCCCAGGGCGTCCATGGTCAGGTAGCCCTGCAGGAAGCCCTGCAACAGGGGCACATCGCGGTACTCCACGGCAGTGCCCCCCACCGGGCCGGCCGGCGCGAAGATCGCGGCGGCACCCAGCAACACCAGGGCCAGCAGCAGCACCGGGGTGATGATCTTGCCAACCCGGTCGATCAACCGTCCGGGGTTGAGCACCAGGAACAGCACCAGTCCGAAGAACACCAGGGAATAGATGAACAACGCCCAGTCACTGTTACCGGTGAAGGGCGCGACACCGATCTCGAACGACACCACCGCGGTACGCGGCGTGGCGAACAGCGGCCCGATGGACAGGTAGACGGCCACGGCCAGCACGGTACCGGCTACCTTGCCAAGTGGCCCGGTCAGGCTCGGCATACCACCACCGACCCGGGCCAGGGCCACGATGGTCAGCAGCGGCAGGCCGACGCCGGTGAGCAGGAAGCCCAGTGCCACGGGCCAGATATTGTCGCCCGAGGCCATGCCGGCGCTTGCGGGGAAGATGATGTTGCCGGCGCCGAGGAACAGCGCGAAGGTCATGAAACCAAGGGCAACCAGGTCGGAACCTTTCAGACGGGTCATGGGAAGTAACACCACTGCAAAAGAATGTTATGTCGTGGCTTCCCGGGGTAAGGGAAACTGGCTGCGGGCCAGAACGACGCTCTCTTTTGAAGAGGACGTTCAAAAAGATGCAAAGCCTAACGATTTACGGTCATTTCTGCACCTTCTGATGGACATCCGGTGCCATGCGCAAACACAAAGGCCACCTTGCGGTGGCCTTTGCTTGCACGCCGGGGCTCAGGCCCGCTTGACCTGCCAGCCGGTGACTTCCGCCAGCGCCTTGCCGATATCGGCCAGGGAGCGCACGGTTTTCACGCCGGCGTCCTGCAGCGCGGCGAACTTCTCTTCCGCCGTGCCCTTGCCACCGGAAATGATCGCACCGGCATGGCCCATGCGCTTGCCGGGCGGCGCGGTCACGCCGGCGATGTAGGACACCACCGGCTTGGTGACGTTGGCCTTGATGAAGGCCGCCGCTTCCTCCTCGGCGCTGCCGCCGATCTCGCCGATCATCACGATGGCTTCGGTCTGCGGGTCTTCCTGGAACAACTTGAGGATGTCGACGAAGCTGGAACCGGGGATCGGGTCGCCGCCGATGCCCACGCAGGTGGACTGGCCGAAGCCGGCGTCGGTGGTCTGCTTCACCGCTTCATAGGTCAGGGTGCCGGAGCGGGACACGATGCCGACCTTGCCCGGCATGTGGATATAGCCGGGTTGGATACCGATCTTGCACTCGCCGGGGGTGATCACGCCCGGGCAGTTCGGGCCGATCAGACGCACGCCCAGCTCGTCGCACTTGATCTTCACTTCCAGCATGTCCAGGGTCGGAATGCCTTCGGTGATGCAGACGATCAGCTTGATGCCGCCGAACGCCGCTTCGAGGATGGAGTCCTTGCAGAACGGCGCCGGCACGTAGATAACGGAGGCATCCGCACCGGTGGCTTGCACGGCCTCGGCAACCGAGTTGAAGACCGGCAGGCCCAGGTGCGTGGTGCCGCCCTTGCCCGGCGTCACGCCGCCCACCATTTTCGTGCCGTATTCGATGGCCTGTTCGCTGTGGAACGTACCCTGCGAGCCGGTGAAGCCCTGGCAGATGACCTTGGTGTCCTTGTTGATCAGAATGCTCATTGGTTGCTCTCCGCAGCCTTGACCACCTGCTGGGCGGCCTCGGTCAGACTGGTTGCCGGGATGATGTTCAGGCCGCTTTCGGCCAGCATCTTGGCGCCGAGCTGGGCATTGTTGCCCTCCAGGCGCACCACCACGGGTACCTTGACGCCGACTTCACGCACGGCGCCCATGATGCCCTCGGCAATCATGTCGCAGCGCACGATGCCGCCGAAGATGTTCACCAGCACGGCCTTCACGTTGCTGTCGGAGAGAATGATCTTGAACGCTTCGGTCACGCGTTCCTTGGTCGCACCGCCGCCCACGTCGAGGAAGTTGGCCGGCTTGCCACCGTGCAGATTGATGATGTCCATGGTGCCCATGGCCAGGCCCGCGCCGTTGACCATGCAACCAATGTTGCCATCGAGGGCCACGTAATTGAGCTCCCAGCGTGCCGCGTGGGCCTCGCGGGGATCATCCTGGGACGGGTCATGCATGGCGCGCAGCTTGGACTGGCGATACAGCGCGTTGCCGTCGATGTTCACCTTGGCATCCAGGCAATGCAGGTTGCCGTCCTTCTTGATGACCAGCGGATTGACTTCGAGCAGGGCCAGGTCGTAGTCCTTGAACAGGCGCGCCAGGCCCATGAAGATGTGGGTGAATTGCTTGATCTGCTCACCCTGCAGGCCCAGCTGGAACGCCAGGCTGCGGCCCTGGTAGGGCTGCGGGCCCACCAACGGGTCGATGGTGGCCTTGAGAATCTTCTCGGGGGTATCGTGGGCGACCTTCTCGATCTCCACACCACCCTCGGTGGACGCCATGAAGACGATGCGTCGACTGGAACGATCGACCACGGCGCCGAGATACAGCTCCTTGTCGATGTCGGTGCAGGCCTCGACCAGGATCTTGCTGACCGGTTGGCCATTGGCATCGGTCTGGTACGTCACCAGGCGCTTGCCCAGCCAGTGGGTTGCGAACTCCCGCGCCTCCTCCGGATTGCGAACCAGCTTTACACCGCCGGCCTTTCCTCGCCCGCCGGCATGCACCTGGGCCTTGACGACCCATGCATCGCCACCGATCTCCTTGCAGGCTTCTGCGGCCTGTTGCGGGGTGTCTACAGCATGGCCGATGGAGACGGGCAGGCCGTATTCAGCGAAGAGCTGCTTACCCTGATACTCGTGAAGATTCATGCTTCTCTACCGTTTCTAGTTTTTGCTATTGGCAATAGGCGTGTCCTCACGGACACGCCTCCTATACGGCAGGTGAGCCCTCCCCCCTCGCAAAAGTTCAAGCCACCTGCCGGGCTCCCTTAGCGCTTCTTGCGGTTGGCAACGTGGATGGCATGACCATTCACAGCCAAGGCCGCTTCATGAAGCGATTCGGACAGCGTCGGGTGCGCGAACACCATCATGCCCAGGTCCTCGGCACTGGTGCCGAATTCCATGGCGATGGCGCCCTGCTGAACCAGCTCGGCAGCGCTCGGGCCCACGACGTGGACGCCCAGCACGCGATCGGTTTTGGCATCGGCAATGACCTTGACGAAACCGGCGGTTTCGTTGGCAGCCATGGCGCGACCGCTGGCGGCGAACGGGGCAACACCCACGTTGATCTCCACGCCTTCGGCCTTCAGGGACTGCTCGGTCTTGCCGACCCATGCGATTTCCGGATGGGTGTAGATGACGCCCGGGATCAGGTCGTAGTTCATCTGGGTCTTGTGACCGGCGATGCGCTCGGCAACCATCACGCCCTCTTCAGAGGCCTTGTGGGCCAGCATGGCGCCGCGCACCACGTCGCCGATGGCGTAGACGCCCGGAACGCTGGTGGCACAGAAGTCATCGACGAAGATGAAGCCGCGCTCGTCCATGGTCACGCCGCTGTCGGCGGCCAGCAGGTTGGTGGTCACCGGACGGCGGCCGACCGCTACGATCAGCTTGTCGAAGGTCAGCTGCTGTTCGCCATTGGCATCGCTGAAGGTGACGACCACTTGCTCGCCCTTGACCTCGGTGCCGGTGACGCGCGCGCCCAGACGGATGTCCAGACCCTGCTTGGTGAGAATCTTCTGGGCTTCCTTGGCGATCTGCTCGTCGGCGGCGGCCAGGAACTTGTCCATGGCTTCCAGCACGGTGACCTGGCTGCCCAGACGGGCCCAGACCGAACCCAGCTCGAGACCGATCACGCCGGCGCCGATGACGCCCAGCTTGCCGGGAACGTTCTGGAAGTCCAGGGCGCCGGTGGAGTCGACGATGACCTTCTGATCGACCGGAGCCGGCGGAATCTCGACCGGCTTGGAACCGGAGGCCAGGATCACGTTCTCGGCGGCCAGCACTTCAACGCTGCCGTCGGTTTTGGTGACTTCCACCTGCTTGCCGGCCAGCAGCTTGCCGTGGCCTTCGAACACGGTCACGCCATTGGCCTTCATCAGCGCGGAGACACCGCCGGTGAGGTTTTTGACGATCTGGTCCTTGCGGCCGACCATGGTCGGCACGTCCATCTTCACGTCACCGGTGCTGATGCCGTGCAGCTTGAAGCTCTCGTGGGCTTCATGGAACTTGTAGGAGCTGTCCAGCAGCGCCTTGGAGGGGATGCAGCCGACGTTCAGGCAGGTGCCGCCCAGGGCCAGCTTGCCGTCCTTGCCGGTGTACTTCTCGATGATGGCGGTCTTCTTGCCCAGTTGGGCCGCGCGGATGGCAGCGACATAGCCGCCGGGGCCGGCACCGATCACCACGACGTCGAATTTCTGGCTCATAGGGTTTCCTCTTCGAAAATTGCGAAGTCCACAAACGGCAGAGCCCGGACATGCCGGGTTCTGCCTGACGCGAATCACACGTCGATCAGATGTCCAGCAGCAGGCGCGCCGGGTCTTCCAGCAGATCCTTGAGGGTGACCAGGAAGGTGACCGCTTCCTTGCCATCCAGCAGGCGGTGGTCGTAGGACAGCGCCAGGTACATCATCGGCAGAATCACCACCTGGCCGTTCACGGCCATCGGGCGCTCCTGGATCTTGTGCATGCCGAGGATGGCGGACTGCGGCGGGTTGACGATCGGGCTGGAGAGCAGCGAACCGAACACACCACCGTTGGAGATGGTGAAGGTGCCACCGGTCATTTCCTCGATGGTCAGCTTGCCTTCCTTCGCCTTGCGGCCGTAGGCAGCGATGCCGCCTTCGATTTCCGCCAGGCTCATGAACTCGGCGTTGCGCAGCACCGGTACCACCAGGCCACGGTCGCTGGACACGGCCACGCCGATGTCCTGGTAGCCGTGGTAGACGATGTCGTTACCGTCGATGGAAGCATTGACCACCGGCTGGCGCTTCAGCGCCTCGACAGCCGCCTTGACGAAGAAGGACATGAAGCCCAGACGCACGCCATTGTGCTTCTTCTCGAACAGGTCCTTGTACTTGGCGCGCAGGTCCATGATCGGCTTCATGTTGACTTCGTTGTAGGTCGTCAGCATTGCCATGGAGGACTGGGCCTCGACCAGACGCTGGGCCACCTTGGCGCGCAGACGGGTCATCGGCACGCGCTTCTCGACGCGGTCGCCGGCAGCGAAGACCGGAGCGTCGGCAGCCGGAGCGGCAGTCTTGGCAGCCGGAGCGGCGGCCGGCTTGCCGGAAGCGGCAGCAACGGCGTCTTCCTTGGTCACGCGACCACCCTTGCCGGTGCCTTCGATGCTGTTGCGGTCGACGCCGGCTTCGTCGGCGATCTTGCGGGCGGCCGGAGACAGGATCTTGTCTTCGGCAGCAGCGGCCGGAGCGGCGGCGGCTGCCGGGGCAGCAGCAGCGGCCGGAGCCGGAGCGGCGGCCACGGCGCCAGCGTTCAGGGTGCCCAGCACTTCGCCGGAGAGAACGGTCTCGCCCTCGCCCTTGATGATTTCACCGACCACGCCATCGGCTTCGGCCAGCACTTCCATAACAACCTTGTCGGTTTCGATGTCGACGATCAGTTCGTCGCGCTTTACGGCTTCGCCCGGCTTCTTGTGCCAGGTGGCAACGGTGCCGTCGGCAACCGATTCCGGGAAGGCGGGGGCTTTGATCTCAATAGCCATGTGATGAATTCCTGTCTTTCCGATACTACGTTCGAGAACGTGGGTTAGATATTGAAGGCGTCATGCAGCAGTTTTTCCTGCTGCTCGGCATGCATCGACGGGTAGCCGCAGGCCGGAGAAGCGGAGGCCTCGCGGCCGGCGTACTCCAGGAACAGGCCCTTCTGATGCGCGCTGGCGACACGACGCATGTGGTGCTGCGAGCAGTACCAGGCGCCCTGGTTCATCGGTTCTTCCTGACACCAGATCACCTTCTTGAGGTTCTTGTAGGGCGCGATGATCTCGGCCAGATCCTCTTCCGGGAACGGGTACAGCTGCTCGATGCGCACGATGATGGTGTCGTCGCGGCCTTCGTTGCGGCGCTTGGTCAGCAGGTCGTAATAGACCTTGCCCGAACACATGATCAGGCGCTCGACCTTGGCCGGATCGACGGCGTCCACTTCCGGGATCACGGTCTGGAAGGAGCCTTCGGCCAGATCTTCCAGGGTCGAGATGGCCAGCGGGTGGCGCAGCAGCGACTTGGGCGTCAGGGCAATCAGCGGCTTGCGCAGCGGGCGAACCACCTGGCGACGCAGCATGTGGTAGACCTGTGCCGGGGTGGTCGGCACGCAGACCTGGATGTTGTGCTCGGCGCACAGCTGCAGGTAACGCTCCAGACGCGCGGAGCTGTGCTCCGGACCCTGGCCTTCATAACCGTGCGGCAGCAGGACGGTCAGACCGCACAGGCGGCCCCACTTGGTCTCGCCGCTGGAAATGAACTGGTCGAACACTACCTGGGCACCGTTGGCGAAGTCGCCGAACTGGGCTTCCCAGATCACCAGCGCGTTGGGCGTGGTGGTGGCATAGCCGTATTCGAAGGCCAGGACGGCTTCCTCCGACAGGAAGGAGTCGTACAGGTCGAAACGCGGCTGACCCTCGAACAGGTTCTTCAGCGGGATGTAAGTGGTTGCGTCCTTCTGGCTGTGCAGCGCGGCATGGCGATGCGAGAAGGTGCCGCGGCCGACGTCCTGGCCGGTCATGCGCACCGGGTGGCCGTCATGCAGCAGCGTGGCGTAGGCCAGGGTTTCCGCATAGCCCCAGTTGATCGGCATGGCGCCGGCGGTCATCTTCTGGCGGTCTTCGTAGACCTTGCCAACCTGGCGCTGTACCACGAAGCCTTCCGGAATGCGGGTCAGGCCAGCGGCAATCTCGCGCAGCTTGTCCAGCGGTACACGGGTATCGTGGCGAGCGGTCCAGGCATGGCCCAGGTAGGGAGTCCAGTCCACGAACAGGTCGGGGTTCGGCTCCTTGACCAGGCTCTTCACCACGTGCTGGCCATTGTCCAGGGCGGTGCGGTACTCGTCGATCTTGGCCTGCACGTCTTCGTTGGTTTGTGCACCGGCCTTGATCAGGGCATCGGCATACAGCTCACGGGTGGTGCGCTGCTTGGCAATCTGCTGGTACATCAGCGGCTGGGTGCCGCTCGGCTCGTCGGCCTCGTTGTGGCCACGACGGCGATAGCAGACCAGGTCGAGCACCACGTCACGCTTGAACTGCATGCGGTAGTCGACGGCCAGCTGGGTGACGAACAGGACGGCTTCCGGATCATCGCCGTTCACGTGCAGGATCGGCGCCTCGATCATCTTGGCCACGTCGGTAGCGTACTCGGTGGAGCGCGCATCCTGCGGGTTGCTGGTGGTGAAGCCGACCTGGTTGTTGATGACGATGTGGATGGTCCCGCCAGTCTTGAAGCCGCGGATCTGCGACATCTGGAAGGTTTCCATCACCACGCCCTGGCCGGCGAAGGCCGCGTCACCGTGGATGGAGACCGGGAGAACCTTGTCGCCATTCGGATCGAGACGACGGTCCTGGCGGGCACGCACGGAGCCCTCGACCACCGGGGAGACGATTTCCAGGTGCGACGGGTTGAAGGCCATGGCCAGGTGCAGTTCGCCACCCGGGGTGGTGACGTTGGACGAGAAGCCCTGATGGTACTTCACGTCGCCGGAGGACAGACCCTCGACCTTCTTGCCTTCGAACTCGTCGAACAGGTCGCGCGGGTTCTTGCCGAAGGTGTTCACCAGCATGTTCAGACGGCCGCGGTGGGCCATGCCGATGACGATTTCCTTCATGCCGTAGGAGCCGGAACGCTGGATGATCTCGTCGACCATCGGGATCAGGCTTTCGCCGCCTTCCAGGCCGAAGCGCTTGGTGCCCGGGTACTTGGTGCCCAGGTACTTCTCCAGGCCTTCGGCTGCAGTCAGGCGCTCCAACAGATGAGCCTGCGCATCACGCGAGTAGGTGGGGCGACCACGCACGCTCTCCAGACGCTGGGCGAACCACTTGCGCTGCTCGGAGTCAGTGATGTGGTTGAACTCGGCGCCGATGGTGCGGCAATAGGTATCTTGCAGGGACTGGACAATCTCGCGCAGAGTTGCCGCTTCCTTGCCAATGAACAGCTCGCCCGTCTGGAAGGTGGTATCCAGATCGGCGTCGGTCAGCCCGTAGTTCTGAATGGTGAGATCGGCCGGCACCTGGCGCTGCCACAGACCCAGCGGGTCGAGCTTGGCGGCCTGATGGCCACGGGCGCGGAAGGCCTGGATCAGGCGCAATACCTGGACTTGCTTCTTCTCGTGCTCGCTGCTCACGCTGGCGGCAGAAGCTGGCTGCGCGCGGCGCTGGTTCTTGGCAAGCAGGACGAAGTGATCGCGAATGGGCGAATGCGGAACGTCAGTCGTGTTGCCGCCATCGTTGGGCAGCTTCTGGAAATAGGTGCGCCACTCTTCGGGCACAGCGTTGGGGTCGTGCAGATAGAGCTCATACAGCTCCTCGACATAGGCAGCGTTACCACCGGAAAGGTGGGCACTGTTCCACATGCGCTGCATTACGCTTTCTTGCATGCTTGGTCACCCTCGATAAGGGAACACCATCGGCGTGGAAACCGCAGCACGGCGTGCCTGAGCAACTGGTTAAGCCACTACGGGACCCCGCAGATAGACCGGGTTTTTACCGGATGCCCCTGATAGCCATCATTTACTTTTCAGGAAGGGTCCAGTGCTTTGTGAGCTCCGGACCCGCTTAAAACTACGCTGCCGGGGTTAGCCGACAGCGTAGAGGTACAGCCTGGGTACGATCCCGAGGGATCAGGTACCGCTTTGCAGCAGCATGTTACGGATGTGACCGATGGCCTTGGTCGGGTTCAGACCCTTGGGACATACGTTCACGCAGTTCATGATGCCGCGGCAACGGAAGACGCTGAACGGGTCATCCATGGCCGCCAGACGCTGTTCGGTCATCGTGTCACGGCTATCGGCCAGGAAACGATAGGCCTGCAGCAGCGCGGCCGGGCCCAGGAACTTGTCCGGGTTCCACCAGAAGGACGGGCAGCTGGTCGAGCAGCACGCGCACAGAATGCATTCGTACAAGCCATCCAGCTTCTCGCGGTCTTCCGGGCTCTGCAGACGTTCGATGGCCGGAGCCGGCGTGTTGTTCTGCAGGTACGGCTGCACCTTCTCGTATTGCTTGTAGAAGATGCTCATATCGACGGCCAGGTCACGGATGACCGGCAGACCCGGCAGCGGGCGGATCACCAGCTTGCCGTTCTTCACCACGCTGGACAGCGGGGTGATACAGGCCAGGCCGTTCTTGCCGCTGATGTTCATGCCGTCGGAACCGCAAACGCCTTCACGGCAGGAGCGACGGTAGGAAAAACCTTCGTCCTGTTCCTTGATCAGCGCCAGCACGTCCAGGACCATCAGATCCTTGCCGTCGATCTCGACGTTGAAGTCCTGCATGTAGGGAGACGCATCGCGCTCCGGGTTGTAGCGGTAAACGCTTACTTGCAAAGTCTTGGGCAGAGACATTCACATCACCCTTAGTAAGTACGTACTTTCGGCTCGAACGCCGGCACAGTCTTCGGTGCGAAGTTGACGGCGCGCTTGGCGACGCGTTTTTCGCCCGGGAAGTACAGGGTATGGCACAGCCAGTTCTGGTCGTCGCGCTCTTCGTAGTCTTCGCGGGCGTGGGCACCACGGGACTCGGTACGGGTATCGGCAGCGATGGCGGTTGCTTCAGCCACTTCGAGCAGGTTCTGCAGCTCGAGCGCTTCGATGCGCGCGGTGTTGAAGGCCTGGCTCTTGTCGTTGATCTTGACGGTGGCGATGCGCTCGCGCAGCTCGGCCAGCTGGGCGATGCCCTTCTTCATGTATTCGCCGGTACGGAATACACCGAAGTAGTTCTGCATGCAGCTCTGCAGCTCGCGCTTGAGCGGGGCCACTTCCTCACCGGAGGTACGCTCATTGACGCCGGCCAGACGCTTCAGGGAAGCCTCGATGTCGGTCTCGCTGGCGCTGCGCGCCTCGACACCTTCCTTCAGCGCCTTCTCCAGGTGCAGACCAGCGGCACGACCGAACACCACCAGGTCGAGCAGCGAGTTGCCGCCCAGTCGGTTGGCACCGTGTACGGATACGCACGCCACTTCACCCACAGCGAACAGGCCTTCGACGATCTTGTCGTTGCCGTTGGCGTCCTGGGTGATGGCCTGGCCATGAATGTTGGTGGCAATGCCGCCCATCATGTAGTGGCAGGTCGGGATAACCGGAATCGGCGCAACAACCGGGTCGACATGCGCGAAGGTCTTGGACAGTTCGCAGATACCCGGCAGGCGGCTGTGCAGCACGTCCTCGCCCAGGTGGTCCAGCTTCAGCAGCACGTGATCCTTGTTCGGACCAACACCGTTGCCGGCGATGACTTCCTTGACCATGGAACGGGCGACCACGTCGCGACCTGCCAGGTCCTTGGCGTTCGGAGCATAACGCTCCATGAAGCGCTCGCCGTGGGCGTTGATCAGGTAGCCACCCTCGCCACGGCAACCTTCGGTCACCAGCACGCCGGCACCGGCGATACCGGTCGGGTGGAACTGCCACATTTCGATGTCCTGGACCGGCACACCAGCACGCAGGGCCATGCCCACGCCGTCGCCGGTGTTGATCAGGGCGTTGGTGGTGGACGCATAGATGCGGCCGGCGCCACCAGTAGCCAGGACCACGGCCTTGGAGCGGATGTAGACGGTTTCGCCAGTCTCGATGCAGATGGCGATGATGCCGACGATGGCGCCGTCCTGGTTCTTCACCAGGTCCACGGCGTACCACTCGTTCAGGAACGAGGTACCGTTCTTCAGGTTGGCCTGGTACAGGGTGTGCAGCAGGGCGTGACCGGTACGGTCAGCCGCGGCACAGGTACGAGCTGCCTGACCACCCTTGCCGAAGTCCTTGGACTGGCCGCCGAACGGGCGCTGGTAGATGCGCCCCTGCTCGGTGCGGGAGAACGGCAGACCCATGTGCTCGAGCTCGAACACGGCCTCCGGCCCCACGGAACACATGTACTCGATCGCGTCCTGGTCACCGATGTAGTCGGAGCCCTTGACGGTGTCGTACATGTGCCAGCGCCAATCGTCGTTCGGGTCGGCCGAAGCGATGGCGCAGGTGATGCCGCCCTGGGCGGACACGGTGTGCGAACGGGTCGGGAAGACCTTGGTCACCACGGCAGTCTTGTGACCACCCTGGGCCAGTTGCAGCGCGGCGCGCATGCCGGCGCCACCGCCACCGACGATGATGGCGTCGAAGGAAAGAGTGCGAATGCTAGACATGGATCAGATACCCCACAGAATCTGCACGCCCCAGACGAACAGCACAAACTGCAGCACGCCGCAGGCCGCCTGGAAGAAGAAGCGCAACACGGTTGCCCAACGACCGAAAGCCATCGGCGTCAGGTAGTCAGTCGAGATGGTCCACATGCCGACCCAGGCATGCACCACCGTCGCCAGCAGCGCCAGCAGACTGAAGATGCGCATCGCATTGTGGGAGAACAGACCATGCCAGTCGGCGTAGGTCAGGCCTGGATTGAGCAGCACGAAGCCGAGCAGAAAAATGAAATACGCAGCCAGCACGACCGCGGAGACGCGCTGAGCCATCCAGTCATAGAGGCCGGAGCGCGAAAAGTTAGTGACGTTGGTTACCATACCCACACCCCAGCCAGGACAATCAATACTACGGCAACGGCAATGACGATCTTCGAGCCGAGCTTGCCGCCCTCCAGCGTCTCACCGACGCCGGCATCCATGAACAGGTGGCGAATCCCGGCCACCAGGTGGTACAGCAGAGCGGACAGCAGACCCCAGATCACCAGCTTTGCCAGCGGACTGGCCAGGCACGCCTTCAGCTCTTCGAAGCTCTCCTCGGACGCCAGGGACATATCGAGCCCGTAAAGGAGCACGACGAGCCCGAGGAACAGGATCACGCCGGAGATGCGGTGAAGGATGGACGTGTAAGCGGTGACAGGGAGCTTGATAGTCCTAAGGTCTAGGTTTACTGGTCGTTGGCTATTCACGGCTTCTTTTCACACTTTGAGCCCCAGGAAGCAGGGCGTTGTTGTTGGGAAGTGCACTGGTCAGGTACCCACCCACATGGAGTGCAACCGCCAAAACACAGGCGCTATGCCCATGACGGCCGGCTACGGAGTATAGACAGTTAGCCCACTAATGACAACGCGACGCGCCGCCACTAAAGGCGAATGGCTAGCCCCAAAAGAATGCCGTAAAAAGTCCACCCTGCCCCCATGAAAGACGCCGGAACCCCTTCATTTTTCAGGGGTTACGCAAATTGACATTCAAGTTTATCGCTCTATAGTGATGCCGGCCCTGCATGGGGGGCTGCTGATGATTCCAAGCATAACCAGGAGGCCACTCATGGCTGACAAAAAAGCGCAGTTGATCATCGAGGGCGCCGCCCCCGTAGAACTGCCCGTCCTAAGCGGTACCATCGGGCCCGACGTCATCGACGTCCGCAGCCTGACAGCCACGGGCAAATTCACTTTCGATCCCGGTTTCATGTCCACCGCTTCCTGCGAGTCGAAGATCACCTATATCGACGGCGACAAGGGCGTCCTGCTGCACCGCGGCTATCCGATCGAACAACTGGCGGAAAAGTCCGATTACCTGGAAACCGCCTACCTGCTGCTCAACGGCGAGCTGCCGAATGCCGAGCAGAAGGCCAAATTCGTCAACACCATCAAGAACCACACCATCGTTCACGAGCAGCTGAAGTCCTTCCTGAACGGCTTCCGTCGCGACGCTCACCCGATGGCCGTGATGTGCGGCATCGTAGGCGCCCTGTCGGCGTTCTACCACGACTCGCTGGACATCAACAATCCGCAGCACCGCGAGATTTCCGCACACCGCCTGATCGCCAAGATGCCGACCATCGCGGCCATGGCGTACAAGTATTCGATCGGCCAGCCGATCATGTATCCGCGTAACGACCTGAACTACGCGGAAAACTTCCTGCACATGATGTTCAACACCCCGGCCGAGATCAAACCGATCAGCCCGGTGCTGGCCAAGGCCATGGACCGCATCTTCATCCTGCATGCGGACCACGAGCAGAACGCCTCGACTTCCACCGTTCGTCTGGCTGGCTCCACGGGCGCCAACCCGTTCGCCTGTATCGCTGCCGGCATCGCTGCCCTGTGGGGACCGGCCCACGGCGGCGCCAACGAAGCCGTGCTGACCATGCTGGACGAGATTGGCGACGTTTCGAACATCGACAAGTTCCTGGCCAAGGCCAAGGACAAGAACGATCCGTTCAAGCTGATGGGCTTCGGCCACCGCGTGTACAAGAACTTCGACCCGCGCGCCAAGGTCATGAAGCAGACCTGCGACGAGGTTCTGGGCGAGCTGGGTATCAATGACCCGCAGCTGGAACTGGCGATGAAGCTGGAAGAGATTGCGCTGAAGGACCCCTACTTCGCCGAGCGCAACCTGTACCCGAACGTGGACTTCTACTCCGGCATCATCCTGAAGGCCATCGGCATTCCGACCAGCATGTTCACAGTGATCTTCGCCATGTCCCGTACCGTGGGCTGGATCTCGCACTGGAAGGAAATGATCGAAAGCGGCCAGAAGATCGGTCGCCCGCGCCAGCTCTACACTGGCCACGAGCGTCGCGACTTCGCTCCGCTGAACCAGCGCGGCTGATCGCTCGGACGCCAAAAGAAAAGGCTGCCCATGGGCAGCCTTTTCTGTTTTCGGCACCCCACCCTTTAACGAGCGCTTTCCGCCAGACTGCGCAACCCGTTGAGCGTGTTGAACGGGGCATCGATCACGAAACTATTGGCAAGCCAGGAGGGCACGCTGCCACCCGGCTCGCTATACAGCTGATACGTCACCTTCACCAGCCCACCGTCCAACGGCTCCAAACGCCAGTAACCCTCGACACGGGTCACACGCACATAGCCCTTTTCTTCCGGGAGCATGTCTGGCACGCCTTTTAGATGGCGCACCAGAGTACCGCCCTCCTCCTCGGTGGTCACCTCGATCACGGAATCACGCGGGGTAACCGGCCAGGGCGTGCTGAAATAGGTGTGCGTCCAGGCTTTGCTGCCTTCCCGCCGGATCATTTGCTGCGCCTTGCATTGATGGATCCACGCACAGGAACCCTGAACGTCTTCCTGCAGTGCACGAATCCGGGCCATGCTTGCCCGAATGACCGTCTCGCCTCGATAGGCCTTGTAGGCAGAACCAGGCACCGCAGCCAGGTAGACCCTGATCCCCTGCTCGTCCTTCACCAGCTCCCAATCCTGAGCGCTCACCGCGCCACCGAACAACACCAGGGACAACCCCAGCATCAGGGGCCTGCACGTAGACACGAGCATGATTTCTCTCCTTTTCGTTGTGGGGGGCTCAGGCAGTGGACTGCTCCAGCCAGCCCAGAAGCTGAATCGCCTGCTCGGCGGTTTCCCCGCAGAATGCCTCGTCAGCCTCGAAGGCCGAACACACGCGTGGCCGCTCCGGCTTTCCGAACAGCGCGCAGAGGCCTGCCTCGCTCAGGTGAATACATCGCTCACCGGCCTTCTTGCCACGCGGCATGCCGGGAATGAACGAGCTGATGGAGGGGGCTATGCAGCAAGCGCCGCAACCTGCACGGCATTTCATGACGATGACTACTCGACACTCGAACAGAGGGGGCCGCGATTTTACTGCCAGCCCATCCGTTGTCACAGGCATTGCATCCAGCCGATCAGCCCCACCCTTGGTCGATTTGCCGACCGGGACCGACACCGCCATACTCCGGCCAGCCCGATGGAGGACGTATGCGACATTGGCTGGTTATCGACCTGGAAGCCACCACGGATGAAGGTGGCTGGCCACTGCGAGACATGGAGATCATCGAGATCGGCGCCACCCTCGCCACCAGCGAGGGCCACGAAGTCGCCCATTTCCAGCGCCATGTCCGACCGCTGCGGCGCCCCTGCCTGACGAGCTTCTGCAAGGACCTCACGCATATCGACCAGCAGCAGATCGACAGCGCCCGGACCCTCGCGCAACTCTGGCCGGCCTTCGAAAGCTGGCTGCTGGCCCAAGGCTCCCGCCTGGCTGGCTGGGCCAGTTGGGGCGACTACGACCGCCGCCAGCTCGAGCAGGAATGGCAGGCGCAAGGCCTGCAAAGCCGCCTTCAGCAGTTTCCCCACCTGAACCTCAAGCAGTCCTTCGCCAGCAGTCGACAGCTGACCCGCCCGGTCGGTCTGAACATGGCCCTGATGCTGGCCGGCATGCATTTCCAGGGCCGCCAGCACCGCGCCCTGGAAGACGCACGCAACGCCGCACGCCTGCTACCCCTGGCCCTGCCGCATTAAACACGGGAACCCGGTGACGCCGATCGGACGCTTCGGCATACTGGCGCGCCCTTTTTTCCGTATAGGAAACGCCCCATGTTCAAGGTCAACGAATACTTCGACGGCAAGGTCAAATCCATCGCCTTCGAACAGGCCGAATGCCCTGCCACCGTCGGCGTGATGGCACCCGGCGAGTACGAGTTTGGCACCAGCCAGAAGGAAATCATGAAGGTCGTGGCCGGCGCCCTCACTGTGCGCCTACCAGGCAGTGAAGCCTGGGAAACCTTCGAGGCCGGCAGCCAGTTCAGCGTACCGGCCAACAGCAAGTTCCAGCTAAAGGTCGCCGTGGATACCGCCTACCTCTGCGAGTACTACTAAAGTCTCGTGGGCGGGCGGTATCCCGTCCGCCCGCCCTGGTCGTCATCTGGATTTCATCTAGATTGAACAAGCTATGGAATCCAGCGACCAGGAGATGGACACATGAACCTGAACAACAACGCCACCCAGCCTGTACCCACCCACCTCCCCGCCGACTGCTTTGCGTGTGCAGTGATCGATGAGCAGGGACGCGAAGTACCCATCACCGAAGCCATGATCCAGCAGGCCTGCCGCGCCCTCGATCAGGAGCCCGATGAGGATGAGCCCACCCAGGGGTGAGGCTCAGACCAGCCTGGCCCCCAGCGCACGAACCAGCGCAGCCAGTTGCGGGGCCTGGCCCAGCAACTCGACCCTGAGGCCATCGATTTCCCGGCGTGGCGGATAATGCTTGCGCAGCGCGTCGAAGCCGGCGCGACGCATGTCCTCGTCGCCTCTCAAGCTGCGCCGAAAATCGGCGGAGTCGCGCCGCGGATCGTAGACGGCCCGACACAGGGCAGACAGCGCCCAGTCGGGGTCCGCACCGGCGTGCAGGGTCAATTGCGATAGCCAGGGCTCGGGCAATAGCGCCTCCAGCTCCAGCGGCGCCAGCATGCCCAGGTGTGCGCAGAGCGCGCGGTAGATCTGTGCAGTGCCGCGCGCCTTGCCTTCCAGGCTGTAGCCCGCGATGTGGGGGGTGGCGATCCGGCATCGCTCGGCCAGTGCCACATCCACGAGCGGCTCACCCTCCCAGACATCCAGCACCGCCTCGACATCGGGCCGCTGCAGGAGCAGCGCATGCAGGGCCTGGTTGTCCACCACCGCGCCGCGGCTGGCATTGATCAGCCAACTGCCGGGACGCAGCCGGGCCAACCGCTCGGCATTCAGCAGATGGCGCGTCGGCCACCGGCCTGCCGAGGTGAGCGGTGTATGCAGACTGATTACATCGCACTGCGCCAGCACCTCGTCCAGATCGACATAATCGCCACCCTCGCGCTCCGCGCGCGGCGGGTCGCAGACCAGCACCCGACAACCCAGCCCGCGCAACACCTCCACCAGCCGCGCACCCACCTGACCGGCGCCCACCACTCCGTAGCAGCGCTCCCGCAGTGGCGAGCCCGCCACCTCGGCCAGCGCCAGCAGGCTGCCCAGCACGTAATCCACCACTCCACGGGCATTGCAGCCCGGCGCGCTGGCCCACGCAATGTTGGCGGCGGCCAGATGATCGAGGTCGAGGTGGTCGGTGCCTATGGTGCAGGTGCCGACGAAGCGCACCGGGCTACCCTGCAGCAAGGCGGCATCCACCCGGGTCACCGAGCGCACCAGCAGCACATCGGCTTCGGCCAGGGCATCAGCGCTGAACGCGCGCCCCGGCTGACGGCGGATCTCGCCGAATTCGGCGAAGAAGGCTTCGACCAGGGGTATGTTTTCGTCGGCAAGAATGCGCATGCTCGGACTCCTCGGAGGGGGCGCCAGTTTAGTCCTTTGCCCTTGCGACCCCTACCCTTTCTTCGCCTGGGTGCGCGGCGTAGAATCCCCGCCTTTTCCCTGTCGCCGTCCCATGAGCCATATGAACCGCGTTTCCCGCGTCGGGCACGAACTGAGCGCACTGCTCGCCCTCGCTACTCCCATCATCATCGCCCAGGTGGCGCATACCGCCATGGGCGCCGTCGATGCCGTGATGGCTGGCCGGGTCAGCGCCGCCGACCTGGCGGCCGTGGCCTTGGGCAACTCCGTCTGGATTCCCCTCTACCTGCTGATGACCGGCATCCTGATGGCAACCACCCCGAAGGTGGCCCATCGCTTCGGCGCCGGCAAGCTGGCAGAAATCGGGCCGCTGGTGCGCCAGGCGCTCTGGCTGGGATTGGCGATTGGCCTGCTGTTCGCATTTCTACTGACCCAGGCCAGGCCCGTGCTGAATGCCATGCAGCTCGACCCCGGATTGATCGAGCCCACCCTCGGCTATCTGCAGGGGGTAGCGTTCGGCTTTCCCGCCGCCGCCGTCTACCAGGTGCTGCGCTGCTACAGCGACGCCCTGAGCCACACATTGCCGAGCATGATCATCGGCCTGCTGGGCCTGCTGGTTAACATCCCGCTCAACTATGTGCTCATCCACGGCAAGCTGGGCTTGCCCGCCCTGGGCGGCGTGGGCTGCGGCTGGGCTACCGGGCTGGTGATGATCGCCATGCTGGCGGCCATGCTCACCTGGGTCAACCGCTCGCCCATCTACCGCTTCAGCGAACTGTTCAAGCATTTCGAGCGCCCACGCTGGCCACTGATCCGAGCACTGCTGGCGGTGGGCGTGCCGATCGGAATCGCCATCTTTGCCGAGTCGAGCATCTTCTCGGTCATCGCCCTGCTGATCGGCAGCCTCGGTGACACCGTGGTGGCCGGCCATCAGATCGCCCTCAGCATCTCGTCGCTGGTGTTCATGGTGCCCCTGTCCCTGGGCATGGCGGTCACCGTGCGCGTGGGCCAGGCCCTGGGCCGCAACGCGCCACGCGACGCACGCTTCGCCGCGGCCCTGGGGATCGGCGTGGCACTGGGCTACGCCTGCTTCTCGGCCATGCTGATGATGGTATTTCGCGAGCAGATTGCCGGGTTCTACTCGCCGGACCCGGCGGTGGTCGCCCTGGCCAGCACCCTGCTGATCTATGCCGCGCTCTTCCAGTTTTCCGACGGCATACAGGTTTCCGCCGCTGGCGCCTTGCGTGGTTATCAGGACACTCGGGCGGTGATGCTGATCACCCTGCCCAGCTACTGGGGCATCGGTCTGACGGTGGGCTACCTGCTGGGGCTCACCGACCTGCTCGGCGCCCCCAGCGGCCCGGCAGGCCTATGGCAGGGCCTGATCGTCGGCCTGAGCTGCGCGGCGCTGGTGCTCGGCTGGCGACTGCATGTGCGCGCAGGCCGCGCGATCCACCGGATGGCACCGACACAGGAATAGCCCGTGTCGGCAGCTCAATCGGCCTTCTTGCGAATCCAGTAGAGGAACTGGCCGGCATCCTCGCGCTGCTCGACCAGCTCATGGCCAAGAAACACGCAGAACTTGGGGATGTCACGACGGGTCGAGGGATCGGTGGCAATGACCTGCAGCAGGCCGCCGGCCTGCAGGTCGCGCACCTTGTTGTGCAGCATCATCACCGGTTCGGGGCAGTTCAGCCCGCTGGCGTCGAGAATCGCGTCGGGTTGCAGGGACATCGTGATACTCCGGAAACAGGCGGCTATTGTGGCGCAAAGCGGGCATTACGCCCAGCCGGAGGAACGTCATGCGCGACTGGTGCGTCAAGCGTCTGGATGACAACGGCAACGAATGCCTGGTGCGCGAACGCCTGACCCGGGCCGAGGCCGAACACCTGGCCCGCGACTACCAGGCCCGCGGCCACAAGCAGACCTACTGGGCAGCACCCATGCCGCCCACACCGCCGCGCTCGTGAGCCGCGCGGGAACCCTTGGCCCGCCCGGTCGGTCCAGAGCAGAACCCGTGGCACGACTTCCAAGGATCACACCATGCCAGCCCTGGACAGCCTGAATTGTTGCCGCACCCTGCAGGTCGGCAAGCACACGTATCACTACTACAGCCTGCCGGAGGCCGGGAACAGCCTGGGTGATATCGCACGCCTGCCGCTCTCGCTCAAGGTGCTGCTGGAGAATCTGCTGCGCTGGGAGGATGGCCGGACGGTACGCCGGGAGGACTGCCAGGCCATCGCCGACTGGCTTCGCGAGCGCCGCTCGGAGCACGAGATCCAGTACCGGCCGGCACGGGTGCTGATGCAGGACTTCACCGGCGTGCCGGCGGTGGTCGACCTGGCCGCCATGCGCGACGCCACGGCCAGGGCGGGCGGCGATCCCCGGCAGATCAACCCGCAGATCCCCGTGGACCTGGTCATCGACCACTCG
This sequence comes from Pseudomonas sp. RL, assembly GCF_000647775.1. Taxonomy (NCBI): domain Bacteria; kingdom Pseudomonadati; phylum Pseudomonadota; class Gammaproteobacteria; order Pseudomonadales; family Pseudomonadaceae; genus Pseudomonas; species Pseudomonas sp. RL. The sequence goes on from NZ_JBOY01000041.1 coordinate 38,997, forward strand.
GTGATGGTCGACCGTTTCGCCGATCCGAGCGCGTTTGCCGACAACGTGGCCATCGAGATGCAGCGCAACGCCGAACGCTATGCCTTCCTGCGCTGGGGTCAGCAGGCATTCGCCAACTTCCGCGTGGTGCCGCCGGGCACCGGCATCTGCCACCAGGTCAACCTCGAGTACCTGGCCGATGTCGTGCGCAGCGAGACCGATGACGGTCGTATGCTGGCCTTCCCCGACAGCCTGGTGGGCACCGATTCGCACACCACCATGATCAACGGCCTCGGCGTGCTCGGCTGGGGCGTGGGCGGCATCGAAGCCGAGGCGGCGATGCTCGGCCAACCGGTGTCCATGCTGATTCCGGAGGTGGTGGGCGTGAGGCTCACCGGTCGGTTGCGCGAAGGGGTGACCGCCACCGACCTGGTGCTCACCGTCACCCAGATGCTGCGCAAGCATGGCGTGGTCGGCAAGTTCGTGGAGTTCTACGGTCCCGGGCTGGACGCCCTGCCGCTGGCCGACCGCGCGACCATCAGCAACATGGCGCCGGAATATGGCGCCACCTGCGGCTTCTTCCCGGTGGACAGGATCACCCTCGACTACCTGCGCCTGACCGGTCGCGATGCGTCGCGCATCGCCCTGGTGGAGGCCTACTGTCGGGCCCAGGGCCTGTGGCGCGACAGTGCCAGCCCCGAGCCCGAGTTCAGCGAAGCCCTGCACCTCGATCTGGACAGCGTGCAGCCCTCGCTGGCCGGCCCGAAACGGCCGCAGGATCGCGTCAACCTTCCGGACATGCGCGCCAGCTTCGATCTGCTGCTGGAAACCAGCGGCCGGAGCGCGCAGATGCAGAGCGAATTTCCGGTGCCGGGAGAGTCTTTCGGCTTGCGTCACGGGGCGGTGGTCATTGCCGCCATCACGTCTTGCACCAACACCTCCAATCCCAGCGTGCTGATGGCCGCCGGACTGCTGGCCAAGAAGGCGGTGGAGCGTGGCCTGCAGCGCAAGCCCTGGGTGAAGTCCTCGCTGGCGCCCGGCTCCAAGGTGGTGACCGACTACTTGGAAAAGGCCGGCTTCACGCCCTATCTGGAGCGACTGGGGTTCTACCTGGTCGGATATGGCTGCACCACCTGCATCGGCAACTCGGGCCCACTGCCGGACCCCATTGCCCAGTGCATCACCGACCAGGACCTGATCGTCTGCTCGGTGCTTTCCGGCAACCGCAACTTCGAAGGCCGCGTACATCCCCAGGTCAAGGCCAACTGGCTGGCTTCGCCGCCGCTGGTGGTGGCCTTCGCTCTGGCCGGAACCACGCGCATCGACCTGCTGAGCGAACCACTGGGCCACGACCCGCAGGGCCAGCCGGTGTACCTGCGCGACCTGTGGCCCAGCAACGCAGAAGTGGCCGCCGCCGTGGGCGCCGTCGAAGGCGAGATGTTCCGCCGCGAATATGCCGACGTGTTCAGCGGCGACGAGGCCTGGCGCAGCATGCCGCTGGCCAGCGGCGACACCTATGCCTGGGACCCGCACTCCAGCTACGTGCAGCACCCGCCCTATTTCAAGCGCATCGACCAGCCTCTGGAGCCACCGGCGGACATCCTCGGCGCGCGCATCCTGGCGCTGTTTGGCGACTCGATCACCACCGACCACATCTCCCCCGCCGGGAACATCAAGGCCACCTCGCCGGCCGGCCTCTACCTGCAATCGCTGGGCATCGCGCCCCGGGACTTCAACTCCTACGGCTCGCGGCGCGGCAATCACGAAGTGATGATGCGCGGCACCTTTGCCAACATCCGCATCCGCAACGAGATGCTGGCGGGCGAGGAAGGCGGCTACACCCTGCATCATCCGGGCGGCGAGAAGCTCTCCATCTACGACGCGGCCATGCGCTACCAGCGCGAAGGCGTGCCACTGGTGGTGATTGCCGGGCAAGAGTACGGCACCGGCTCCTCCCGCGACTGGGCGGCCAAGGGCACCAACCTGCTGGGCATCAAGGCGGTGATCGCGGAAAGCTTCGAGCGCATTCATCGTTCCAACCTGATCGGCATGGGCGTGCTGGCCCTGCAGTTCATGGCCGGCCAGAATCGCCACAGCCTGGGCCTGACCGGTGATGAAGTGCTGAACATCCGGGGTCTGTCCGCCTCGCTGGCGCCCCGCCAACAACTGACGGTGGACGTCACCCGCCGCGACGGCTCGCAGGACAGCTTCCCCGTCCTTTGTCGCATCGACACCCAGAACGAAGTGGATTACTTCATGCACGGCGGCATTCTGCACTTCGTTCTTCGCGAACGCCTCGGAAGTCCATGACCAGGATCAATTCCGAATGAATGAAGTGTCAGGAACTCTGGCGCACACTTATTCATTTATGTTTTTTTGGCGTCAGCCGATTTACTCATGTCATGACTTTCCCCGGTGGACACTACGTCACCGCATGGATCCCAGAATGCGCAAGAATTTGCCTGTCACTCAGCGCGAACGCACCTTCCCGGCCGAGCAGCGACTGATTTCCACCACTGACCTGAAAGGTCAGATCACCTACTGCAACGATGCCTTTGTGCAGATCAGCGGCTTCAACCGCGAGGAGCTGCAGCGCGCGCCGCACAACCTGGTACGCCACCCGGATGTGCCGCCGGCGGTGTTTGCGCACATGTGGCAAACCCTCAAGTCGGGGCGCCCGTGGATGGGCATCGTCAAAAACCGCTGCAAGACCGGCGACCACTACTGGGTGAACGCCTACGTGGTGCCGATCCTGGAAAACGGCAAGGTGGTCGGCTACGAGTCCGTGCGCAGCAAGCCGAGTGGCGAGCAGATTCGCCGCGCCGAAGCCCTGTACCGACGCATCAACGGCGGCAAGCCGGCAGTACCTCGCCGGGCCCGCTGGCTACCGGTGCTGCTCAACTGGCTGCCGTTCATCCTGGTCAGCCAGATCGGCTTCGCCGTCGGCGCCTGGCTGAACAGCGGCTGGGGCTTTGCCCTGGCCGCCCTGCTGAGCATTCCCCTGGGGCTGGCCGGTCTCTACTGGCAGACCCGCGGCCCGCGCCGCCTGCTGGGTGTGGCCAAGAGCCAGGGCATCGCCGATCCGCTGATCGCCCGCATGTACACCGATGGCCTGGGTATCAGCTCGCAGCTGGAAATGGCCATGATCAGCCAGCATCTGCATTTGCAGACCTGCCTGACCCGCCTGCAGGACACGGCAGAGCAGCTGACCCGCCAGGCCAGCCAGGCCGACCAGTTGGCGCAGAACAGCTCCAGCGGCCTGCAGAACCAACTGAGGGAAACCGAGCGTGTCGCCGAATCGATCCGCCTGCTCAGCAGCGCCACCCACGAGGTGGCCAGCCACATCGGGCAGACCGCCGAGGCCACCCGCAACGCCAAGGCGCTGGCCGACCAGGGACGCCTGATCGCCGAGCAGGCCAGCCGCGCCATCGAACAGCTGTCGCAGGCCGCCGGCCATTCCAGCGCCACCGTGGCGCGCCTGGCCCAGGACAGCAGCGAAATCGGCGGCGTGGTGGATGTCATCAAGGGCATCACCGACCAGACCAACCTGCTGGCCTTGAACGCCGCCATCGAAGCGGCGCGCGCCGGCGAAATGGGCCGCGGCTTCGCGGTGGTGGCCGACGAGGTACGCCTGCTGGCCAGGCGCACCGCGGATTCCACAGAACAGATCCACCAGCTGATCGCCACGCTGCAGCGCACCGCCGAAGAGGCCGTGCAGGCCATGGAAGACAGTCGCCGCCAGGCCGACGACAGCGTCGCCCAGGTACTGAATGCGGATCGCGCCCTGGCCGGCATCGGCGAAGCCGTGCACCGCATCGCCGACATGGCTGGGCAGATCGCCACCGCCGCGGAGCAACAGAGCACCACCGCCGGTGAAATCAACCGCAACATCGACACCATCGCCCTGCTGGCGGAGCGCACCGCCGGCGAAGCGGCCGGCACCGCGCAACTGAGCAAGGAGCTGACCGCCACGGCGCGCGGCCAGCATGCCCTGGTGGAGCGCTTCAACCGCTAGCGGGAGTTGCCCGACAGTAAAGCCGCGATCACCTCGGCGCAGTGCTGCAGATGCTGCGCCTGGGTGAAGCCTGAGCTTTTGAGCGGTTTCAGATCATGGTCGGCGGCGGCCAGCCAGTCCAGGCGGATGCTCGCCGACAATCGATAGGTTTCAACCTCCGGCCGTGATCCCAACGCATCCCGCTCGCCTTGCAGGATGAGGGTCGGCGTGCGCAGTTCCGCCAGGTGCTCGACGCGGGTCTTCTCCGGCTTGCCTGCGGGATGGAACGGATAGCCCAGGCACACCAGCGCGTCGACCCGCAACTCATCAGCCAGCAGACTGGCCATGCGCCCACCCATGGACTTGCCACCGATGGCCAATGGCCCCGTGACCTGTTGCCGCACCTGGGCGTGCACCGCGCGCCAAGCGTCCAGCAAACGCGCCTGGGGATCCGGCGGGCGACGCATGCCACCGAGGCGCCGCGCAGCCATGTAGGGGAACTCGAAACGCACCACGGCAATCCCGCACGCCCCTAGCCTCTGGGCGATCTCCTCCATGAACGGGCTGTCCATAGGCGCCCCCGCGCCATGGGCCAGGATCAGCGTCGCACCTGGACTCCCGGCCGGTCTCGTCCATAACCATGCCGCTTCGTCCGCCGCCCGGGCGGGTCCGAGAGGACATTGATCCGGGTCAATATGCTGGCAATAGCGTTTCACCATCCTTCACTCCGCTGCAAAACCCGTCGATTCCTGGCCTCCAGGAGATGGCAGACGCAGCACTCTGCCCAAAACCGTGGATGGAAGCCCATACATGAACACAGCAACCAGTACCGCCTATAACTACAAGGTGGTCCGCCAATTTGCCATCATGACGGTGGTGTGGGGCATCGTCGGGATGCTTGTCGGCGTCCTGATCGCCGCCCAATTGGCTTGGCCCGCCCTGAACCTCGACCTCCCCTGGACAAGTTTCGGCCGCCTGCGCCCACTGCACACCAACGCAGTGATCTTCGCATTCGGTGGCTGCGCCCTGTTCGCCACCTCCTACTACACCGTGCAACGCACCTGCCAGACCACCCTGTTCGCACCCAAGCTGGCCGCGTTCACCTTCTGGGGCTGGCAGCTGGTGATCCTGCTCGCCGCGATCTCCCTGCCCCTGGGCTGGACCGGCGGCAAGGAATACGCCGAACTGGAATGGCCGATCGACATCCTGATCGCCGTGGTCTGGGTCGTTTACGGCATCGTGTTCTTCGGCACCCTGCTGAAGCGCAACGTCAAACACCTGTACGTCGGTAACTGGTTCTTCGGCGCGTTCATCATCGTTGTGGCGATGCTGCACATCGTCAACAACCTGGAGATGCCGGTCACCTGGACCAAGTCCTACTCCCTGTACTCCGGCGCCACCGACGCCATGGTGCAGTGGTGGTATGGCCACAACGCCGTGGGCTTCTTCCTGACCACCGCCTTCCTCGGCATGATGTACTACTTCGTACCGAAGCAGGCTGGCCGTCCGGTCTACTCCTATCGCCTGTCCATCGTGCACTTCTGGGCGCTGATCACCCTGTACATCTGGGCCGGCCCGCACCACCTGCACTACACCGCACTGCCGGACTGGGCCCAGTCCCTCGGCATGGTGATGTCCCTGATTCTGCTGGCTCCGAGCTGGGGCGGCATGATCAACGGCATGATGACCCTCTCCGGC